>JAYWHL010000075.1:0-4636 GCA_043777715.1 Cytophagaceae bacterium
AAAAATATCATCATTCAGGCTATCGAAGAAGCTATCAGTCAAGACATTAGCCTTTTGTGTTTGCCCGAACTTTGTATCACAGGTTACGGCTGCGAAGATATGTTTTATGCCCCGCATACTTGCCAAGTAGCAGCCGAAATCCTGCAAGAAATCGTACCGCATACTGCTGGAATCATAGTGTCGGTGGGTTTGCCTGTGATGGTCAATAACCGAGTGTATAATGCTGCCTGTTTGATAGCCAATCGTCAAATACGGGGCTTTGCCCTCAAACGAAATTTGGCCAATAACGGTATTCATTACGAAAGTCGGTGGTTCCAACCTTGGGTGGCTGGCGAGCGTACGGAGCTTCAAATTGGCGAGTTCAAGTATCCTTGTGGCGACATTATGTTTGAGGCCAGTGGCATAAAAATAGGTTTTGAAATCTGTGAAGACGCTTGGATTGCCGACCGCCCAGGCCGCCAGTTATACCTGCGTGGCGTTGATATTATCTTGAATCCATCGGCCAGTCATTTTGGGTTTATGAAGACCTTTACCCGTGAACGCCTCGTACAAGACGGCTCTCGTGCTTTTGGTTGTGCTTATATTTATTGTAATCTCTTGGGCAACGAAGCGGGCAGGGCTGTGTATGACGGCGATGCCATGATTGCCCAAGCAGGCGAAATGCTGGTATCGGGCAAACGATTGACATTCGATGATTTTTATCTGACAACTGCCGTCATAGACATTGACAAAACCCGACTCGAAGCCATTCAAAACAGAGCTACTTTCAGCAAAACATCTGACGGTCTAAAAACCGTTTTTGATTACGATTACCCTGATATTCAGCCCATTAAAAACGTTTATGCCTTAGAAGACTGGGAAGCACACGGAACGCCGCCCGAGAATTACCAAAAAGAAGAAGAATTTGCCCGAGTTATCGCCCTAGCCTTGTTTGATTATTTACGCAAAAGTCGCTCAAATGGTTGGGTAATTTCGCTTTCGGGTGGGGCAGACTCTTCGGCCATTACAGCCCTGTGTTATTTAGCCATTCAGTTAGGCGTAGAGAGCATTGGTATCGAAAAATTCAAACAAAAACTAGGCCATATCAAGGCCATTCAAGATTGTGAAACGGTCAAAGAATTTGCAAATAAACTAATTTTTAACATTTATCAAGGCACAGAAAATTCGTCGGAAGCTACCCGAAATTCAGCCAAAATGTTAGCCGCAGACCTCAATACTACTTTTTATGAAATCGAAATTAATGGCCTTGTTGAACAATACAAAGGTTTGATAGAGGGGGCTATTGGTAGGGATTTATCTTGGACAACCGACGACATCGCCCTGCAAAATATCCAAGCCCGTGTGCGTAGTCCAAGTGTTTGGCTATTAACTAATGTTTATAACTGCCTGTTGCTCAGTACTTCTAATCGCTCGGAAGCCGCCGTTGGATATGCCACCATGGACGGCGACACGTCGGGGAGTATCTCGCCCATTGCAGGAATCGACAAGTATTTTTTAAGAAAATGGTTGCTTTGGTTAGAAAAAGTTGGCCTTGGTGGAACGTTAAAAATAGCTGGACTAAAGGGCGTAAACAACCTCCAACCTACCGCAGAACTACGTCCCCTCGACCAAAAACAAATTGACGAAGAAGACCTGATGCCTTACGACCTTCTCAACGAAATAGAAGCCACAGCCATTAGAGACAAACAGCCACCCGTAGAGGTTTTGAAAATGATGGAAATGAAGTTTGAAGGCCACTACGACCGTGAAAAATTGGTAATTTGGATAGAGCGATTCTTTAAACTTTGGAGTAGGAATCAATGGAAACGAGAGCGATATGCTCCGAGTTTCCATGTGGACGACCGCAACCTAGACCCCCGAACATGGATGCGATTCCCGATACTTTCGGGTGGATTTGAGCGAGAAATTGCCGAGATGCACACCTACGCCAACAATCAAAAAGGAGGCAAAAAGAAAGGTAAAATTGGGTTTTAAGTGCCTTTTTTGACGTAACTCCCTATCTCTAAAAACGACTATATTTGTACTAAACATCAAACAAAAATGCCACAAAAATACCCCGTAAGTTTACAAGATTTTGATAAAATAAGGTCTCAAAACTATGTTTATGTGGATAAAACAAAGTACGTTTGGCAATTAGCAATGGACGGCGGTTATTACTTCCTGTCTCGGCCAAGGCGTTTTGGAAAGTCGTTGTTTGTAACCACGATGGAATATCTTTTTGCTGGCCGAAAAGAACTTTTTGAAGGGCTATACATTGCCGATAAATGGGATTGGAGCAAAATAAATCCTGTGATTAAGATTTCGTTTGGTAGCATAGGGCATAAAACAATGGGACTTGAAGCCTCTATCCATGCCATGCTAGACGACACAGCAAAGCACTATCAAGTAAGTTTTGTTAAAGCCGAAATTGACCAAAAATTCAAAGAATTAATAGAAAAACTATCCCTAAAAGCTGGCAAAGTAGTGGTATTGATTGATGAATACGACAAGCCCATTATTGATTATTTGGGAGAAGACACCCCCAAGGCCATCGAAAACAGGAATATCCTAAAGTCATTTTATTCGATTTTGAAAGATGCCGACCCTTTTTTGAAATTAGTGTTTATTACGGGGGTGTCCAAGTTCTCGAAGGTTAGTATTTTTTCGGATTTAAATAACTTAAAAGATATTTCGATAGATACCAATTACGAGAGTATTTGTGGAATTAACCAAGCAGAATTAAGCCAACAATTTGCAGAAGAATTGACCATATATGACCCTCAAAAAATCAAACAATGGTACAATGGCTATTCCTGGGGTGGCAAAGACCAAGTTTATAATCCGTTTTCGTTGCTGAGTTTTTTTTCGGGCGATAGTCAATTCAAAAACTATTGGTTTGCTTCGGGTACGCCCACTTTTTTGACCAATTTATCAAAAAAGTATCAGCAATACGATTTTGAAAGTCTTAAAATTGATGCAACCCAACTTGATGCTTACGACATTGAACAATTGCAAATTATTCCGTTAATGTTTCAAACAGGCTATCTAACCATCAAAAATTATGATGTCGAAGACGGCCTTTATACACTGGGTTATCCCAACGAAGAAGTCAGAAAATCCTACCTTGGTTTCCTAGCAAATGCCTACATGGCTAGTCCTGTTGATTCTGTAACGGTTTTAGCCACAGAAATCCGTAATGCCCTACGGATTGTTGATTTAAAGAAGGTAGAAAGCATTTTTAACACCATTTTCAAGAGTATTCCTTATCAGATTTGGCAAAACGAGAATGAACACTACTACCATGCTTTGATTCACTTAACATTCAGGTTACTAGGTATTTATGTCGAAAGCGAAGTCCAAAGTGCAGACGGAAGGCTAGACGCCCTTGTGCGTTTAGAAAAACAAGTTTATTGTTTTGAATTTAAGCTAGACGGTTCGGCAATAATTGCCTTGCAGCAAATCAAAGACAAGGGTTATTTGCAACCCTACTTTCATCAAGGACAGGTTTGTATTGGTGTGGGCGTTAATTTTTCGAGCGAAACAAAAAAAGTAGAAGCAATGATTTGGGAGGAGATTATGGAATGTATCCACTAATACCCATATTTGTCTTTCCATTGGGCTTTGAGGCGTTCTCTTATTTTGCTTTCGGCGGGGTTGTCTTGCGGTTCAAAAAAGACAGTATTTGATAAACCTTCGGGCATAAAGTCTTGATACACAAAGTTTTGGGCAAAATCATGAGCATACAAATAACCTTGCCCATAATTGAGTTCTTTCATTAATTTACTGGGTGCATTACGTAAATGTAGTGGCACGGCTGCCCCACCCGAAGCTCGCACCTCAGCAAGGGCTTTTTCGATGGCCAAGTAAACTGCATTGCTTTTGGGCGAAGTTGCCAAATAAATAACCGTTTGCGAAAGGATAATCCGAGATTCGGGATAACCTATCATTTTTACGGCCTGAAAAGTTGTCGTAGCCAGCAGTAGGGCATTGGGATTAGCCAAACCGATGTCTTCGGAAGCTAAGATAACAAGCCTTCGAGCAATAAAATCAAGGTCTTCGCCACCTTCTATCATTCTAGCCAAATAATACAAAGCGGCGTTGGGGTCGGAGCCTCGGATAGATTTGATAAAAGCCGAAATTACGTCATAATGTTGCTCGCCACCTTTATCGTAAATAGCTATATTTTGTTGAATTATTTCGGTAACTACCTGATTATTAACAATATAAATTTCGTTTGGTTTGGCAAAATTACTTACCAACTCCAAAATATTCAGCAGTTTTCGGCCATCTCCTCCCGAAAGTGCCAGCATAGCATCGTACTCTTTAATCTGAATATCAAAACCCTTAAAACTAATATCACGGGCTAGGGCATCGTTTACTAGCTGAATCAGTTCGTCTTTTTCGAGCGATTTCAACACATAAACCTGACACCGAGAAAGCAAGGCAGGGATAACCTCAAAAGAGGGATTTTCGGTGGTTGCTCCAATCAGCGTAACTATCCCTTTCTCTACCGCCCCCAACAAAGAATCTTGTTGAGATTTAGAAAAACGATGAATTTCATCAATAAATAATATCGGATTTGGTCTGTCAAAAAACCGTTGTTTTTCGGCTTTTTCAATCATTTCTCGTACATCTTTCACGCCCGAACTCACAGCAC
>JAYWHL010000076.1:0-4629 GCA_043777715.1 Cytophagaceae bacterium
GGAAATAATAATCCTAACGCAAAACCACAGGGAAATCAGCCTAACCCAAACAGGGTAGATAATCGCCCACAGGCAAATAATAACCCTAACCAAAAACCACAGGGAAATCAGCCAAGGCCAAACATAAACGCACAAGGAGAAGGCTCGGAAAAGCCCCAAAGCAGCACTGAAAACCGACAAGTGGCCAAAGCACCAACCAACCAGCCAAGGCCACAAAACCCTAATCAAAATAGGCCACAACCTCCCAAAATTGCCGAAGGTACAAGCCCAACCCCTAGCCTAGAAAACAACGAAGGCGAAAGCACAAACGGTGAAAACAAAAAGAAAAACAAGAGGTATTTTAAGCGAAGGTAATAACGATATTCGCCTTAAATGCCTCAAAAACAATATGATACAAAGCAAAACGCCCTACTGAATTTCTCCAGTAGGGCGTTTTTTATGAAACTTATTTCTAGTTAAGCGTTCGTTTTACTTCTTTTAGTTCGTAGCATTCTATCGTATCGCCAACTTCGAGGTCGTGATAGTTTTTGATAGAAAGGCCACATTCGTAGCCAAACTTTACCTCAGCCACATCGTCCTTAAAGCGTTTCAGTGCAGAAATCTCTCCTTCGTGAATTACGATAAAGTCTCTGATAACCCGTATTTTGTGGGCTCGCTTCACTGTACCGTCTAGTACATAAGCACCTGCCACTGTACCAACTTTGGTAATCTTAAACACGTCTCTTACTTCGATATTAGCCGTATTTATTTCTTCTACGGTTGGGGCAAGGAGTCCCTCCATCGCAGCTTTTACATCATCAATGGCTTGATAGATAATAGAATACGTTCGTACTTCTATTTGCTCTTGTTCGGCCAATCGGCGGGCATTTACACTTGGCCGTACCTGAAAGGCCACAATAACGGCATCAGCAGTAGAGGCCAACAAAACGTCGGATTCTGATACTTGACCAACAGCCTTGTGAATTATCCTTACTTGTACTTCTTCGGTAGATAGTTTAAGCAATGAGTCCGAAAGTGCCTCTACCGAACCGTCCACATCGCCTTTGATAATTACGTTCAATTCCTTAAACGTACCAATGGCTTTTCTGCGGCCAATTTCTTCGAGGGTAATGTGCTTGCGTACCCTTAGCGACTGCTCACGCATGATTTGCTCACGTTTGTTGGCAATTTCACGAGCCTCACGGTCGGTACTCAACACATTTACTTTGTCGCCAGCTTGTGGGGCGCCACTCAAACCCAATACTTGTACGGGGGTAGATGGGCCAGCTTCTTTTACTTTTTTGCCTGTATGGTCAAACATGGCCTTTACTTTGCCATAATGAGCGCCAGCCAGCATCATATCGCCAACTTTTAACGTACCCGACTGCACCAACATCGTTGATAGATAGCCACGGCCTTTGTCGAGCGATGCCTCGATGATTGTTCCCACGGCACGCTTGTTGGCACTGGCTTTGAGTTCTAGCATCTCGGCCTCTAGGAGTACTTTTTCGAGCAACTCGTTTACGCCCATTCCAGACTTAGAAGAAATTTCTTGGGTTTGGTATTTACCGCCCCATTCTTCTACCAACATATTTTTGATAGATAATTGCTCTCTAATTTTTTCTGTATTTGCCCCAGGCTTATCCACTTTTGAGAAGGCAAACACAATCGGCACTCCAGCCACTTGGGCGTGGTTAATGGCCTCTTCGGTTTGTGGCATCACGGCATCGTCGGCGGCTATCACAATAATTACAATATCAGTAACTTTGGCACCCCTTGCACGCATGGCCGTAAATGCTTCGTGGCCTGGTGTATCCAAAAACGCAACTTGTTTTCCTGTCGAGGTTTTTACACTGTATGCCCCAATGTGTTGAGTTATGCCCCCTGCTTCTCCTGCGGCAACTTTCTCTTTACGAATATAATCTAACAACGAAGTCTTTCCATGATCTACGTGACCCATTATCGTTACGATTGGAGCTCTTTCTAGCAAATCTTCGGGCTTGTCTTCTTCTTCAACCAATACGGCTTCGATTTCTTCCTCTGCCGAAACAAACTGCACATCAAACGAAAACTCATCGGCAATGATGGTAATAGCCTCTGCGTCAAGCCGTTGATTGATAGACACAAACATACCCATACTCATACAAGTAGCAATCACTTCGTTTACTGATACGTCCATCATCGAGGCCAGTTCGCTTGCCGAGATAAATTCGGTTACTTTCAGTGTTTTTGCTTCTTCGTTTTCTTGTAACTGGCGTTGTTCGTCTCTTTCGGCTCTTACTTTACGTTTCTCACGGCGTTTGTCTGCACCAAAATTTTGTTTGGCGTTTGTACCAATCTTAGACATCGTAGCTTTTATATTGCTTTGTACGTCTTTGGTCGATACCTCCGTTCGGGCGGTATTATTGTTATTATTTCCGCTTTTTCGTTTGTTGTTGTTGTTGTTGTTACTATTATTGTTGTTCCCGCTATTATTATTCCCTCCAGTGCTGTTGCTGTTCGTTCCTTGTTGGGCGGGTCTTTTAGGGGCAGTACTGTTGGTATTGTTATTAGGGGTATTCGTGTTTGCTGTGCCACTCGAAGTCTGATTATTACTTCTTGGGGCATTGTTTTGGGTTTGTGCTGTTCCTTGAGGTCTAGTGCCTTGGCCTTGGGCTGGTACTGCTGGTTTTGCCACGCCCCCTGGATTTGCTTTCTTTTCGGCTTCATCATTCAAACGAATCCGCTTGCGTTTTTTCTTATTCTTGCGGTCTTCGGCACTTCCCCAACGAGGTTGCTCAACGGGTAACTCTATTTTTCCTAATACCCTCAAACCACGCAACTGCTCGCCTTTGGCTTCTATCAACTCTGCATCTTCTGGGTTTATAGCTTCTACTGGCGGGCGTTTTTCTCCTTTTTTGAAAGGTGCTTTTTCTTGAATAGGTGCTTTCTCTTTTGGTAATTCTTGAGCCTTTGGTTTTTCGGCTACCTCAACAACAGTAGGTTTTTCTGGAATTGCCACAGTTTCAACAACTTTAATTGCTTCTTGTGCTTTTGGTGATTCGGCTGGAGGTGCAATAAATTCCTGTTTTGGAGTTTCTACTACAACTGGCGGCGTTTCAACCACAACAGGGGCTTCGATTGGCTCTTGAATTTCTGGTTTTGGGGGAGTTTGAAGAACAACAGGCTCTTGAACGATTACCTTTGTAACTTCTGGCACAACAACAGGCTCAATTACCACTGGAGGGGCTTGAACTATCACTGGCTTTGGTTTTGGAATTGGCTCAACCTCCACAACAGGAGGTGTTGGAGCTACAATTGCCACGGCAGGCTCGTCTATCTTTACGATTTGAGGCTTGCTGGCATTGAGGTCGATTTTGCCAATTACTTTTGGCCCTTCCAGTTTTGTTTCGATAACAACTGTTTCGGGTTCTGGCTTTTTGGGTTCTTCTTTTACTGGGTCTGCTAATTTTTCAGGCGTTTTTGCTGATTCTCTAAAATAGAGGATTCCAGCTTCTTCTGCCGCAGATTTTCCCTTTTCGGGCATAGATATAGAAGCCTCCTCTTTTTTAGGAGTTTCTGAATCTAGCAAGTAAGGGGCTTTGAAGTCTTTTGATAAGACATCGAGTTGCTCTCTATTGAGCTTAGCGTTTGGGTTATTATCTAACTTAAAGCCTTTGTCGCTTAAATGTTTCAGGATAGTAGGTACGCCTACATTCAACTGTTTTGCGACAATGCTCATTCGCTTGGTTATTTCTTCTGCCATGCGATGGGGAAAAAGGTTAAAATACATTTAACTAAAAGCATTCGAGACCCGCCCTATCGGTCAAGACTAGGGCTTTGAAACCAATGAATAGTTAAGGTATTTTCCTTATATCTCATTGGCTTTTAATGGTCGGGATACTTATTCAAACTCTTGGCGAAGTATATCTACGAGATTATCCACCATTTCTTCTTCTAGGTCTGTTCTACGAACAAGGTCTTCTTTGCTTACGGCCAGTACTTGTTTGGCCGTATCCAAACCTATTTTACGTAGTTCTTCTATCATCCAACCTTCGAGTTCGTCGGTAAATTCTCTCAAATCAACGTCCTCGTCATCTTCTTGGCCTTCAACGTCTCTAAACACATCGAGTTCCATATTTACCAATCGGCCAGCCAACTTAATGTTTTGGCCGCCCTTCCCGATAGCCAACGACACTTGGTCGGGCTTCAGATACACCGCTACTCGCTTATCGTCTTTATTGATTACCATTCGGCTCACTTTTGCTGGGCTTAATGCACGGCTAATCAAAAGCTCCATGTTATCTGTAAAGTTGATAACATCTATATTCTCATTCTGTAATTCTCTTACGATGGTATGAATCCTAGATCCTTTCATTCCCACACAAGCACCCACGGGGTCTATGCGGTCGTCATAAGATTCTACGGCTACTTTGGCTCTTTCGCCTGGTTCTCTTACTATTCTTCTTACCATGATAATCCCGTCGAACACCTCTGGGATTTCTTGTTCAAAGAGTCTTTCCAAAAATGTAGGGGCAGTTCTCGAAAGTGTGATTTTTGGTGTTCCGTTGTTCATATCTACTTTATGAATAACGGCCTTTACGGTTTCGCCTTTTTTGAAACGGTCTTTGCTTATCTGTTCTGTTTTGGGCAAACTCAACTCATTTCCTG
>JAYWHL010000077.1:0-4626 GCA_043777715.1 Cytophagaceae bacterium
TTTTGGCTTTTTAGTGGAAAAACGTACAATTCTTTTGTCAAAACACTATCGCTCAGTTGTTGTATTAAACTCACATCGGCTATCCAAATAGAGCGGCCATGCGTACCCACCACGAGTTCGTTGTCTCGGGGGTGAACGACTAAATCGTGTACGGGCGTGGCGGGCAAATTGCTGGCGAATTGCATGAAGTTTTTGCCTCTGTCGAGCGAAATATACAGAGCGTGGTCGGTGCCAACATACAAAATATTCTGATTTTTTGGGTCTTCTTTTACAACATTAATGGGTTCGGCGGGGAGGTTTTGGCCTATATTTTGCCACGTTTGGCCATAATCTTCTGATACATATACATAAGCCACAAAATGGTCGTCTCGGTAGCCATTCAAACTACAATACACTCTTGATTCTTGAACATTTGAGGCCGAAACTTTCGTTATCCATAAATTTTGTGGCAACCCGTCCGAAACTTTGCTCCAATTATAGCCCCCATCTTTAGAAATTTGCACCAGTCCGTCGTCTGTTCCTATATACAAGAGGCCAAATTTTAGAGCGGATTCGTCTATGGTCGTAATTGTACCAAAGGGTACGTTGCCTTGTTTTCCGCCTTTGGTCAAATCAGGGGAAAGCGTTTTCCAGTTTTCGCCTTTGTCCATACTCCTAAAAAACCGATTTCCTCCAAAATACACAATGTCTTGGTTATGTTTTGAAAGTAAGATAGGGCTTTGCCAATTAAAACGGTTTTTTATGTCTCCCATTTCTTGGGGCATTGTTAGGTATTTTTGCTCGCCTGTGGCCTTGTTTATTCTAAAATAATTTCCAAACTGATAGCCCGTATAAACCGTCTGATTGTCTCGGGTATCAACGGCTACTTGCATACCGTCGCCGCCCATCAACCGTTTGTAGGGATATTCCCCGTCCGAGTACCAGCCCATGTCGTGTTTATAGGTGCTTGGCCCCGTCCAAACGCCATTATCTTGCAGGCCGCCATACACATTATAGGGCTTGGCCATATCCACATTTACGGCATAAAACTGACCAACGGCGGGCGTATTGGCATGAAACCACGTTTTACCATTGTCATAACTGATGTTGATGCCCCCGTCATTTCCCAAAATCAGGTGTTGGTCGTTTTTGGGATTTATCCATAGGGTATGGTGGTCGGCGTGGGCATTGTCGGCATTCATGCTTTTAAAGGTTTTGCCACTATCTTCCGACCTAATGAGCTGATAGGCCGTCAATACAATTTTATTTGAGTTGCTTGGCGACACCCAAATATTCCCAAAATAATAGCCATACGTACTGTAAATATTGTCGAGGTAATCTGTATTTGCTCTTTTCCATGAGTTTCCTCCATCTTCTGACCTGTAAACTTCTGCCCCAACGATGGGTGTATTAAAGAGGTCGTCGTTGGCATTGTCGGTAAAGGTTACAATATCTAACACCTTGATTTTTTGGCTTTTAACTTGTTCTTTCAAACCCTTGGCCGAGTATTTTTCGGGAAATCCTTTTTCGTCAAGATAGTCGTTTATTTTGGCATCGTCCAAGGCCAAAAATGTCTCTATCGACATAGCTTTTAGTTTGGTGGCAGTTAATTTATCTGCATTTTTAAGGGTTTCTTTCACGTCTTCTGGCCTATTGGCCTGATTGTCCATCACGGCATAAATCAAGTTAGGATTTTGGGGCGATACCGCCACGCCAATTCGGCCATTGCCCACTCCTTGCGGAAAACCACTAGATACAGTGCTTATGTTTTTCCAAGTTTGGCCAGCATCGGTGCTTTTGTAAATGCCCGATGCCGCACCGCTTTCTTCAAAATCCCAAGCCTTGCGGGTTTTGTACCACATACAAGCATAAAGGGTATTGGCATTGCTGGGGTCGGCTTCTAGCCATATTGCACCCGTGTTTTGGTCAATAAATAAAGTTTGTTGCCATGTTTTGCCGCCATCGTTGGTTTTGTAAATTCCTCGTTCGGCATTGGGCGTATATAAATGCCCCGCCACGGCCACCCACGCCACGTTTGGGTCGGTGGGGTGCAGGACAATTCGGCCAATATGGTGGCTTTCGGATAGGCCAAGGTGTTGCCAAGTTTTGCCACCGTCAGCGGTTTTGTAAACGCCCAAACCTGCATACGACGACCTGCTAGAGTTACTCTCGCCCGTGCCTACCCAAATGCTTTGGCCGTTGGTTTTCCAATCTACGGCAATGTCGCCGATGGTCATAACGGCCTCATTATCAAACAGTGGCGTAAAAGACTGGCCATTGTTTTGGGTTTTCCAGAGGCCACCCGAAGCATAGGCCACAAAAAATTCAGAGGGATTTTCTGGGTTTACGTCAATATCAACCACTCGGCCACTCATTATGGTTGGCCCAACCGACCTAAATTTTACGTTGTTTACCAACGACTTAGCAGCCAAGGCTTTACGTTTTTCAAAAGCGGCCATTCTTTCAACACCCGAATTTGGAGCGAGGGTATTGGTTTGTGGCATATTTGCCGAAGGAATATTTGTTTGTTTTTTCTTTTGAGCGAAGGTGCTGAATGCCAAGCTACAAAGTAGGAATAACGATAGTAAATGTTTGAACATGGTTTTGAGAGTTGATTAAGGTGTTTTGAATCAGAAAGTTAGCTAATTCTTAGGTTTTGGACAAATACAAGCAAGGGCAATCTTGATAGGTAGCTCTGTTTTAAGCGTTTTTATCAATTTTACATTTCGTTTACATCGTTTTACAGGCATTGTTGCTAAAATCAAGGTTTTGTAAGATACATTTGTTGGGTAAATTAAAAACACGAAAACATGAATAAATCAACACACGCTCTCTTCTTTTTTATAGCCTGCTACTTGTTAAGCAATCTATGTTTAGGGCAAGCTACTTTTAGTAACTGTTCGGCCATATTTTTAAACAATAAAATGCTGGTCAGCGAATATTCGGCTACGGCAAAATGCAGTATTACCGCCAATGCAAAGGGGCAGCTTACGGTAAGTACTGTTAATCTATCGCCCAACAAAAACATCGCTGTAAAGCCAATAGATTTTCAAGTAGCCACCAAAGACAAAAACACAGGTACTGTTGTGTTGGTATCAAAAGAAAAAATTCAACGTATTGATATTGAGTCTATTCTGAAAAAATGCAAAAAGGGAGACTCTATTTTGATACTTACTTTAGACAGCCAATACGCTTTGCCACACAATGAAGTTTTGGTAAAATAAAATACTTTCAGAAAATTAACCACAAGGTAAAAAGTCCAAGCCATGAACTTCAAACACATTTTGCTTTTATTGCTCATATCCGTTGCGTGCCATGGACAAGCCAAAATAAAAAGAACCCAAAGCACAGGGTACAGTCAGGTGGCTTGTAGCTTGTTGGACCAAGCGGGTAATCTTTGGTTTGGCACACCCAACGAGGGCGTTTTTCGGTATAATGGCAAATCGTTTACCCAATTTACAACAAAAAATGGCCTAGCCGACAATGACGTAAGCACCATGATTGAAGACAAAGCTGGCCATATTTTGATTGGTACCAAGGGTGGTATTTGTAGGTATGATGGCAAGGCTTTTGCTCATTATACCAACAACAATGACCCAAGTAAAAAGCCTATTTCTAGCCTTTTTGAAGACAAAGAAGGCCATCTTTGGTTTGGTGTATGGGGTCAGGGTATTTATCAGTTTGATGGCAAAACCTTTGTTAATTTCCTGAACAATCAGTCTTATAACTTGGGCAATCGCAATCAGCTTATTTTGGATATTTTACAAGACAAAAAAGGAGCTATGTGGTTTAGTTCTTGGAATGGCGGTGGCGTGTGGCGATACGATGCCTCGCTAAAAACAACCTCAAAAACCTTTGAAAACTACCTACCTGCTGACAATTACTACCGTAGCAACGAAGACCAACGCTCTAATACGGGCAAATTGAACACTGATTTTTTGCCAAAATACAATGCTATTCCAACTGCAAAATATCTAAAGGCCACTCCAACAAATAGTATTACAGACGATATGGTTTTTTCGATGACCGAAGACAAAAAAGGAAACCTATGGTTTGCCACCAGACGGCACGGGGCTTGTCGTTTTGACGGAAAAACATTTACAAGTTTTACAGAAAACGAAGGCTTTGTAAGCTACGGAATCTACTCGATTTTAGAAGACAAAAAAGGCAATATGTGGTTTAGTACCGAAAAAAATGGCGTTTGGTGCTATGATGGCAAAACATTCAAAAACTTTACGACCAAAGACGGCCTCATTAACAATGCCGTTTGGTGTATGCTAGAAGACAAAAATGGCAACCTTTGGTTTGGCACAAGAGACTTTGGCTTGTGCAGTTATAACGGCAAAACGTTTACTAGTTATTCGGAACAAATCGACAAATAAGTAGCCCCACCTAAATCCTCCCCAGTAGGGAGGACTTACAAACTGCACATTATCAGGCATTTATAAAAAAGGATAACAGGGGTTATTTTCTTTGGACTACTTAGCTTATCAAAAATCTCAAACTAAAGGCTAAATTAGCCCCCTAAAAACACCAATAATATGAGAACTCCCATTATCATTCTGCTTGTAGTTGCTTCGTTAGTTTTTGCCATAAGTCGAATTGGACAAAACGAACCAAGTATTTACTGTAACCCTTTATTAATCA
>JAYWHL010000078.1:0-4625 GCA_043777715.1 Cytophagaceae bacterium
TGCTTTAAAGTCAAAAAACATTCAGATTTTGGATGTGCGAACGAAAGAGGAATTTAGTAATGGTCATATTCCTAATGCTTTACAGGCTGATTGGACTAATAAAGAAGAATTTAAAGTTCGTAGCGAATCTCTTAACAAAGCAATGCCTATCTACATTTACTGCCTTTCGGGAGGTAGGAGTGCATCCGCTGCGAAACAATTACGAACTACGGGCTTTACTGTTTTTGAATTGAAGGGTGGCATAAATGCTTGGAATAATAACAAACAACCCTTAGAAGGTGCATCAACCGAGAGAGGAATAAGTCTTAACGAATTCCAAAAGTTACTTGACAATAATGAAATGGTTTTGGTTGATTTTGGAGCAAAATGGTGTCCTCCTTGCGTGAAGATGAATCCGATTTTAACCATGTTTTCAAAGCATATGCCTAATGTTAAAATCGTTAAAATAGATGCTGATAAGGATAAAAAAATCTATTAAGCCTTCAAAATCAGGATTTTACCAACTTTTCACTTCTATAAAAAAGGCAAGAAAACGAAGGAGCATGAAGGTTTAATGGATATGAATGCTTTACACAACTTCACAAATTAAAATAAATTATGAAAGAATTTTGGAATGAAAGATACGGCAAAGAAGATTTTGCTTATGGGATAGAACCCAACAATTTTTTAAAAACACAATTACCCCTTTTTGAGCAAGGAAATTTGCTGTTGCCAGCCGAAGGTGGGGGGCGAAATGCAGTTTTTGCGGCTAAATTAGGCTGGAATGTTTCCGCTTTTGATTTGAGTATGGAAGGCAAAAGGACGATACATTAGCCCCCTTAACCAAATTAACCCTTAACCAAATTATCCCTTTGACCAAAAAATCACTCGGTTTTTAGGCTCTTTACAGGGTTGGCCATGGCCGCTTTGATGGCTTGGTAACTAACCGTAAGCAAGGTTATTAACAGGGCTGCCGCAATTACCACCGCAAATATCCAAAAGCTGATACTTATCTTCGATTCTTTGTATTCTTTGAGCCATTCATTCATAAAATAATAACCGATGGGCATGGCAATAGCACAGGAAATCAGTACCAACACAATAAAATCTTTTGAAAGCAACATCCAAAGGTTGGTAATGCTTGCCCCCAGTACTTTTCTGACGCCAATTTCTTTGGTGCGTTGTTCGGCCATGAACGACGCCAAGCCAAAAAGCCCCAAACAAGAGATAAAAATGGCTAATAACGACACAATCGCCGAAAGATTACCAACTAGATTTTCGTAATTGAATTTTTTGGCATATTGCTCATCAGCAAATTTATAGTCGAAGGGAAACCCTGGGTTATATTTATTAAAAATAGGCTCTAGTTTTTTGATAGCCTCCGCCGCTGGTACATTGGGGTTTAGGCGGATACACACACAATTTACCCATGTTTGATAAAACACAACCGTTAGCGGAGCAACCGCCCTAAACGGAGACTGCATACGCATATCTGGTAAAACACCTATCACTTTCCAGTTTTTATCGTTCCATCTCAAAGTCTCGCCCAGTGGATTTTTCAAGCCCATGCGTTTTATAGCCGCCTCATTAAGCATCACTCCCGAAGAATCCGTTGCAAATTCTTCTGAATAATCCCGCCCTTCTTTTAATTTAATGCCCATCGTTTTTACATAATCGTAACTGGTGGCTATGGTACTAAAAATAACATTTTTGTCGGTTGGCTTGCTGCCTTTCCACTCCCAACCAGCATTGTTACTATAAATTTCCGATGGCGGCGACGAACTCTTGCAGATAGACTGAATCGCTCCCGAAGCAATAAGTTCGCTACGAAGTGAGGGATAGTTTTTTTCGAGGTCAGTGGACCAATCAACCGAAATAAGCCCTTTGTTATTAAAACCTATGGGTTGATTTTTGCCAAATTGTATTTGCTGATAAATCACGATAGTACCAATCATCAACACTATTGAGCAAGAAAATTGCAAAACTACTAGCATTTTACGAGGCAGAGACGCACTTTTGCCTACATGGATTTTACCTTTAAGTACCTGAACTGGATTGAACGACGATAAGTAAAATGCAGGATAACTACCTGATAATAAGCCCGTAAATAGGGTAAAGCTAAGCATAATCAACCAAAAAACAGGATTACTAAAATCAATACTCATTGATTTTTCGGTGATGGTATTAAAATACGGCAAGGCGATTTCTGTTAAACCCAAAGCCAACACAAAAGCCAAGATAGAAATCATCAACGATTCGCTCAAAAACTGACCTATCAATTGCTCTCTTCCCGAACCCATGGCTTTTCTTACGCCTACTTCCTTGGCTCGTTTTTCGCTTCGGGCCGTGCTTAAATTCATAAAATTGATACAGGCTATCAACAACACCAAAGCCCCCAAACCTCCAAACAAACGTACATATTTAATGAATCCGCCTGTGTTGTGGCCGTCTTCAAAGTTTGAGTACAACCGCCATTTGGTCATTGGGTGCAAAAACACCTCAGGTTTTACGGTTTTTAGCATTAATTGGTCGTTCAAAAAATGATTTTTTATCACGTTTTTTACCTTTGCATTTACCTTTGTTAGGTCGGCATCTTGGCGTAACTGCACATAAATTTGGTGCGAATTATTGCCCCATTGCGTGAAATTATCTTTGAGGTAAGGATAAATTTTGATTTGTAAGAGCCAAGGTATCAAAAAATCAAAAGTCAATGAACTGTTACTTGGCTGTTTGGCCACAACGGCCGACACCTTCAAGTCCACCATGTTATCCATCTTCACTACTTTTCCGATTGGGTTTTGATTTCCAAAGATTATTTTGGCGGTTTCGTCCGTCAGTACTATCGAATAAGGGTCTTTCAAAGGGTCTTTGCTACCATTGAGTACATTGAGCGAAAACATATCGATACCATCTTGACCTAAAAAATGGCCTTTTTTCAAAATCTTTTTATCGGCTATTACCAACGAATGCTGCCCGCCCCAGTCGCACATGGCCACGCCCTTAATTTCAGGATATTTGGTTTTGAGTTCCTCGCCCAATGGATAGGGCAGAGAGGTTTGTGTGCCACGTTGGCCATCAAAACTTTGGTTCATTTGTACCTGATAAAGCGTTTCATAGTTTTTATGATGCTTATTGGTTTGAAGTTCGTCGAGCATCCAAAGGCCAATAAGCATTGCCACGGCCATTCCCACGGCCAGTCCAGTGATATTAATAAACGAATATGCCTTATTTTTGATAAGGTTGCGGTAGCCGATAAGGAGGTAGTTGCGTAACATAACTTTAATTTTTTAGGTTGAAAACTGGATATGATGATGAACAGTCAATACCCGTGCCGAAAATCTAAAAACCCTCTTGAATGCTCAAAAAACGGGTTTTGGTTTTGATAACTGTTCAGAATCGAACACTTTATTGTACAGAAATGAACAAGAGCGTTTTGCTTTCGCAAAGGTGGTTGGTAAGCCACCAACCACTAGAAAGAGTAGTATATTAAAATCAAGTATATTTTACTAAATGTAAAATTATTTTTACATTTAGTAAAATATACTATATATTCGTGTCGTTATTTAGTCATATCACTTTAACAAATATCAACATGAACTCAAAGTATTTATTACCATCGGGCTTCAAGTTAATTGGCCTGATTTTGCTCATTCCTTGTTTAGTATTAGGTTTTTGGGTCGTTTTTTATGATTTCAACTTTAAATTCTTGACCATCGAAAATTTTAGGTCGATTGAGAACGATTTGGTTACGTCCGAAAATTTTACCAACGAACTAGCCATCATCGGCACGATGTTTTGCTTGTTTTGTATTGCTTTTTCGAGACAAAAAATCGAAGACGAGTTTATCTTTAGAGTCAGGCTAGAAAGTTTGCTTTGGGCTACGTATCTCAATATTTTCTTGTTGATAGGCATCACACTCACAGTCTATAGTTTTGCTTTTTATATGGTTATTACCAACATGATGTTTGGGCCTTTATTACTTTTCATTGCTCGGTTCAATTATATCTTGTACCTAAAACCACTATTTTTGGCGGGAAAAGGAGAGCATGATGAAAAATAGAATCAGAATAGAACGAGCCATTCATAATATGACTCAAGCCGATTTGGCCGAAAAAATAGGGGTTTCTCGTCAAACCATCAACGCCATGGAGGCCGATAAATACGCTCCGTCGGTGGTGCTGGCATTGCGGCTTGCAGCTTTGTTTGGCAAAAAAGTAGAAGAAATTTTTGAATTAGAAGACGGAAATTAGCTTATATTTAGATAACGACATTAATAAATGATACGGGTATGCGTGGCACGCCTATACTATTATGATAACAAGGCGTGCCACGCATCATCAACAACAAAATATCAATGTCGTTATCAAATTCAGTGGCATAGCGGAGCAAAAGGCAAAACATTGGCGTATAAAAAAAGAGTCTTCTTTTCAGAAAGAAGACTCTTTTTTTATTTTGTGGCTGATGGTCTGTGAGCCACAGACTATGGCTAGGCGAAAACTTGCTTTATGCCACAGGTACAATCAGATTTTTTTGAGTAAGGATTCTGTCCATTAATTTGAGGTCGTGGTCGGAATTAAAAATACCAAAGGGCAAATACACAAACTGGCCTCTGGCAATAATCAGTATATAGGCAACGTCTGTTTTTT
>JAYWHL010000079.1:0-4619 GCA_043777715.1 Cytophagaceae bacterium
TTAGAATATTTTTGGAATAGCTGGGCATCTGCACAAAAGGATATTTTGTTTATCGTTTGTGGGTCTGCAACTTCGTGGATAGTGAACAAACTATTCAACAACACAGGAGGGCTTTATAACAGGGTAACTGCCCGAATCAGTGTGGAGCCATTTACGTTGGCAGAGTGTTATCGTTTTTTTGAAGAGAAAGGATTTCAATATAACCAGCCCCAATGTATAGAAGCCTATATGGTTTTTGGTGGGATTCCGTTTTATCTTGACCAGTTTTCAAAAGAACTAAGTCCCGCTCAGAATATCAATGAACTTTGTTTTGGCAAAAATGCCTTTTTGGCCATGGAGTATCAAATGCTTTTCAAATCACTTTTCAAGAAATACCAATTTTATGTAAGCGTGGTTGAAGCCATTTGTAGTAAAAACAAAGGCTTAACAAGAGACGAAATTTCAAAAATAACGAAGTTGAGCGACGGCGGAAGTTTAACAAAAATATTATTAGACTTAGAACTTAGTAATTTTATTAAAAAATATACGCCAACGGAAAAAAAATCTAAAGGCAGTCTATTTCAGATGATAGACCCGTTTTCCCTTTTTTACAATAACCTTAGTCCAAACTTATCAGAAGAAAACCATTGGTTAAAACAATACAATAGCCCCAAATACAACAATTGGGCTGGTTATGCCTTTGAATTGGTATGCTTCAATCATATTCCGCAAATCAAGAAAGCCTTAGGAATAAACGGTATCATTAGTAGCAGTTATTCATGGCAAAATGCTGATGCTCAAATAGATTTAGTGATTGATAGGGCCGATAAAATTGTAAATATTTTTGAAATAAAATATACCCAAGCCCCCTTTTTGATTTCCCAAAAATATGACTTGGCATTAAGAAATAAAATTGAACAATTTCGGGCAAATACATCAAACCAAAAAGCTATTTGGCCAATACTTATTTCACCTTACGGGCTTGGGAAAAGTCCATACAATCATTTTTTCTTAAAGGATTTAAAGATGGATATTTTCTTTGAAGAAGTTTAATTTTTAGATTTCAAACTAAATTTGTAAGTAAAGACTTGATAGAAAAAAATCGGCATTATAAAACTTATAATCTATTATATTTCAAGCCAATAGCTCCTTACTATACCTTCTGTCATGAGTACTTGACAATTTTACAAAATATAGCATAACACAGAGATTTGTCTAAGAATATTGCTTTCGCAAAGGTGGTTGGTGAGCCACCAACCACGGAAAAGGCATTATAAAACTTATAATCTATTGTATTTCAAGCCAATAGCTCCTTACTATACCTTCTTTCTCCTCCTTAAAACATTCTATACACCACAAAAGCGGCCAAATAGGCCAAGGCAGTCATATAAAACAATTGAATGAGGGGATATTTCCAGCTTTTGGTTTCTCGGTAAGTGGTGGCGAGGGTACTCATACACTGCATCGCAAAAAGATAGAATATCAACAACGAAGCCGCCAAAGCGGGTGTGTACATGGCTTGGCCTGTTTCGGGATTTATTTCGGCTTTCATGCGTTCTTGTACCGTTGCGGTGTCGTCGTTGCTACCTCCCAAACTATAAATAGTGGACATAGTACCTACAAAAACCTCTCTGGCGGCGAACGACGTAATAAGAGCAATGCCAATTTTCCAGTCAAAACCCAAAGGCTTGATGGCGGGTTCGATAAATTTCCCAAAATGCCCTGCATACGAACTCTCTAGCTTGGCCGAGGCCACTTTATTAGCCAAATCAGAAGGGTTAAGTCCTTGATTTTGAGCAATGGCTTGTTGTTCGGCAATGGCCATACTATCGCTCGGCCCATACGAAGCCAACACCCAAAGCACCATAGAAACCGCCACAATCACCTTGCCAGCTTCCATCGTAAATGCCTTTACCGAGTTCCAAACCGCAATACCCACGTGGCTAGGTTTTGGCATCTGAAAAGTGGGCAATTCCATAATAAAATAACTTTTTTCCTTGGTTTTGAGAATAATGGTCATTACCAAAGCCGCCAGCAAAGCCGATACAAAACCCAATAGATATAGTCCCATCAGGGCTACTCCTTGCAAACTTAGTCCCCAAAAATGTTTGTTTGGCACTACCAAGGCAATCAGAATTGTAAAAACAGGCAGCCTTGCCGAGCAGCTCATCAGAGGTGTAACCATGATGGTAATGAGGCGGTCTTTCCAATTGTTAATACTCCTCGTGGCCATAATGGCAGGCACGGCACAAGCCACACCCGAAATGAGCGGCACTACACTACGGCCACTAAGGCCATACCGCCGCATAACCCTATCCATCAGCACCATTACCCTAGACATATAACCAGATTCTTCGAGCAAAGAAATAAAGCAAAACAAGAAGGCAATTTGTGGAATAAACACCACCACGCCACCAATACCCGCCAACAAACCATCTGTGAGTAAGGCCGTTAGGCGAGTGGCTGGTAGATTATTTTTTAGGAAGTCTGTAAGGCCAGCCACGCCACTATCGATGAGGTCGGTGGGGAATTTAGCAAAATTGAAAAGGGCTTGAAAAATCAAAAATAATACCCCAAAAAATATCAGATAGCCCCAAACGGGGTGTAGCAAAACACGGTCGAGTTTATTGCTAAAATTATCTTTATCGGCATCTTTGTTTTTTACGGCAGCATCTAGGCGTTTGGCAATCATGGCAAAGCGTTCGATGGTTTCTTGGGCCTGAAAATCAGCAATTTCAAACCTGTGTTTGTTGGTCATGGTCGTAATATCACTGTGCTGATTACGCTTCAGAAATCGCATTTTATCGTGCTGACTGGCATAAAGCATGGCCAAATAGTCGTTGTCTAGGCCATGGGTTTGTTTAATATCAGCAATGAGTTCGGGGGCATAATCCTTGATATTAAGCGAAGGCTTGGGGGTTTCGGAGTGGGTTTTGAGTTCGCCCAAACAAGCAAATTTTAGGTTGTTACAACCCTCGCCCGTGCGGCCATTAACCAGCACCACAGGCACGCCAAAAAGCTCAGAAAGTTTGTCGGTATCGATGTCAAAGCCTCGTTTTTCGGCAACGTCCAGCATATTCAAAGCCAGTACGGTATGAAAACCAAGGTCGGCTATTTGCGTGAATAACAACAAGTTACGTTTTAGATTAGAGGCATCGACCACCACCACGGCAATATCGGGATAGTCTTGGTTTTGAGGATTGGCCAGTACGTCCAAAACTACTTGTTCGTCCAGTGATTTGGGGTAAAGGCTGTATGTACCTGGGAGGTCGATTACATTGGCATCAAGGTTTTTTTCAAGGTGGGTAAGTCCTATTTTTTTATCAACAGTAACGCCAGGAAAATTACCTGTTTTTTGCCTAAGCCCCGTAAGGTGATTAAACAAAGACGATTTTCCACAATTTGGATTGCCCACTAGGGCTATGGTAGGTAGGTTTTTCAATGATGTGTTGATTTTGCTTTTCGATGGCACGGGTCGAAACCCCTAAAGCACTGGCCAGTTCGGGTACAGTAATGGTGTTATTTTCCATGATTAATGCCAAAATTTTTCCCGAACCTTTCCCCGTACTTTTTCCCGTACTTTTCCCCGAACTTTTTTCTAAAATAATTTTCTTTGAAGTCCTAAATGCCTCACTCAAGCAAAATAGTGGCGGCTTCGTTTCTTCGCATAGAGAGGCAATAGCCCGAAATTTTAATAACGATAGGGTCGCCAAAGGGGGCTGTGGCCGTTAGCAAAACTTCTGTTCCTGGCAAACAACCCATTTCTAAGAGTTTCAACGACATTTCTTGGTCGCTAAACGACCGAATCACGCCATTTTCTCCTCTTTTTAGGTCAGCTACGGTTTTCAATTTGTATTTTTATTTAGACTTATTATAAACTCATTACAAAGAAACTAACGACTTAGCGTAGAAAAAAGTTTTATCAAAAGAAATGATGCTTACTTGGTACGCCTATTTTACACGCAAACCCTTAACTTGAACAAATTTAGTTTCCACTATTAATATTATAAGTATTTGTATATCAAGTATATAGCCTATAGCCTAGGGCTGAGTGCTGGACAATTTTGATTTTCGCCTCATCTTAGCCTTTCTCCAAAGGATAAAGTCTTTCAATTAATGCTATGGAAATTAGGTGTAAAGTAATTTTCCCGAATTACGAAGACTGCAATTCGGGAGAATTGCTTTACAATTTGTAAAATTGCCCCGAAGTTAGTTACCCCATTTATAAAAAAACCTTAATTTCAACGCTTTGTATTCTTTGTGCCTTTGTGGTTTATACTGTATTTATTTCCATGATTGGTGGTTTACTAAATACCTGTGCAGAAATATTTTGTAAAATTGTCCCAGCAGGCTACCTACCATTTATCAATTTTACTTTTTCTTAGTTTTGAGATAACCACTCACAACTGTGAAAGTAGTGATGCCAAAAAAGAAAATTACGATATATTGCACAAAGTCTATCAACCACGGAAAGGTTTGTCCAGCATAAAATCCGCCCCCCACCAGCGAGCCTACCCAAAGCCCTCCACCAATGACGTTATACAACAAAAAATTACTGTATGGCATTTTGCTAAGACCTGCCAAGATAGGGGCAAAAGTCCGAACAACAGGAAGAAATCTGCTGATTATCAAAGTTCTAG
>JAYWHL010000080.1:0-32993 GCA_043777715.1 Cytophagaceae bacterium
TCCATATTTTATACTTTTTTAGTTTACAAAGCTAATCAAATTTATGTCAATATTACAAAAAAATCTCTTTTGACTAACTTCAAAATAACTCATAATATACTAATTACTAGTACATTATGAATTATTTTTTCTACTTTTACTCATACATACTTCCAATCAACTTTTCATATTTTGCACCAATTGCTTTTCTTTTTAGCTTCAATGTTGGAGTTAGTTCGCCTCCTTCAATTGTCATTAGTTGAGGTAATAATCTTATCTTTTTTACCTGTTCGTATTGGGCAATGTTTTTGTTAATTATTTTTACCTCCTCTTCAATTTTGTCAATTACTTTTTTGTTCATTATCATCTCGGCATCAGTTGTATAATTGATTTCATTTTCTTCACAGAATGCTCTCACTGCTTCAAAATTAAGTGCAACTATTGCCGACGGAAACTTTTGGCCTTCTCCCACCACAACGGCTTGTTCAATAAACAATGACTCTTTTAGTTTATTTTCTATGCCTTGTGGAGCTACGTATTTACCTCCCGATGTTTTGAAAATTTCTTTCTTTCTGTCGGTTATTTTTAAATATTTGCCGTCTCTAAATTCCCCAATGTCTCCCGTATGAAACCAACCGTCTTTGTCTATTACCTCGGCTGTAAGGTCTGGGCGGTTGTAGTAGCCTTTCATTATGTTTGGTCCCTTGGCTAGGATTTCTCCATCTTCTGCTATTTTTATTTCTACACTTGGAATAACCACCCCAACCGTTCCTATTTGTAAATTGATGGGGTCCACACAACTTGTTGTTAGCACAGGCGAGGTTTCTGTAAGGCCATATCCTTCTGAAATTGGAATACCCGCTGCCCAAAATATGCGTAACAATCTCGGTTGTAAAGCTGCTGAACCCGAACTTATTACTTTTATATTTCCCCCTAGGGCAGCTTTCCACTTAGAAAAAATGAGTTTTCTTGCTACTTTTAATTGTAAATCATACAAAAAGCCCATGTTTTGCATTGGGTCATATTTTAGCCCTAAGTTCACAGCCCAAAAGAATATTTTTTTCTTTAAACCCTTCTGTTCCATACCTTTAGATACAATTTTATCATATACTTTTTCTAAAAGTCTCGGCACACTCGTAAAGGTATGTGGCTTTACTTCGTTTATATTTACGATGATGGTATCCATACTTTCGGCATAATAAATGGCTACGCCTAGCCTCATGTAGATATACAAAACCGTTCTTTCGTATATATGGCAAAGTGGTAAAAAACTCAATGCTTTTTCTCCTTCACTAACTGGTATCATGGCAATTACGTTTTCTACATTGCTCATTACATTCCCATGCGATAGCATTACGCCTTTTGGGTTTCCTGTTGTTCCTGATGTATAAATTAATGTTAATAAATCGTCTGTACTTACTGCTTCTTTTAGTTTATCAAGGTCTGTTTGTTTTCCTTCGCTTCCGAGTTTTTTTACTTCATTCCAATTTCTTGCATTTTCTACTTCATCAAACGTAAAAACTGCTTCAATTCCCTCAATATCTTTTATGGCTAAGTTTACTTTTTTGTATAAATCTTCGTTGGCCACAAAGATTATTTTTACGCCAGCATCTTTAAAGATAAACTTATAGTCTTCAATGGTTATGGTGGGGTACATCGGTACCAATACGCCTCCAATTTGTTGTACGCCAAGGTCGATAAAGTTCCATTCTGGCCTATTGGGAGATATTACCGCCACTTTGTCGTTTTTGTTGATTCCTAGTTTTACGAGGCCATGGCTAATTGCATTGGCATTTTCTTGAAATGCTTTTGCTGAATATTTTATATACTCGCCATTTACTTTATTGGCCAAAACATCAGGTAAATCATATTTTGCTACATAATTGTCCATGAGGTCGAAGACCCTTCCATAATTTTTTTCTGCTCTGTTCTCCATAATTGATTAATATTGTTTTTTCAAGTTTAAATTTCCTTTTTCAAATTTAATCAAATCTCTTTATTCATTATGATTTATAACGATATTTCCTTGACTATTAGCGGTGGTATTGCTCGTTTGATATTAAACAGGCCATCAGTTTTGAATGCCCTTAGCCCAAATTTAATGGCTGAATGGCTTGATGCTTTGCAAAAAATAAATGTGGATAAGTCTGTTAAAGTATTGATAGTGAGGGGCGAAGGTAGGGCGTGGTCGGCTGGGGTAGATTTACAAGCCCTTAACGAAAGCATAAAAGGCGGGCAATTTGCTGCCGACCAAATTTTGCTTGATGGTTGTGAGGTTATCCGATTAATGCAAAGCCTTGATGCTGTTACTATTGCTTGTGTAAATGGATTTTGTTTTACTGGTGCTACCGAAATGATGTTGGCTTTTGATTTGATTTATGCTGCCAACGAAGCCAAAATTGGCGATACGCATGCCAAATGGGGAATTGCTCCTAAGTGGGGAATGACGCAAAGACTTCCTTTGAGAGTTGGGTTATTAAAAGCCATGGAATTATCCTTTACGTGCGTACCTGTGAGCGGGCAAGAAGCCGAGCGTATTGGTTTGGTTAATAAGTCTTTGCCCTTGGCCGATCTTGATGCTTTTGTTGATGGCGTTGCTGCCCAAATTTGTAGTAATTCCGCCCAAACGATTGCTGCCATGAAAGCTCTTTATTATCAGGGTAGTTATGGGACTTTGAGCGATGGCATAAACATTGAATATAATGCCGATATTCAGATTTCTGACCGTGCTGAATTTTTGAAAGATTTTAAAGAAAATAAGTCAAAATCTTGATTTATTTTTAGTTATCCACATAGACTATTTTATGTGGATAACTTTGTTTATTACATTTAACTTGCTGATAATGAATTATTTATAATTTATTTTTTACTTACTTTTGCATCATTTCTATAATAACTTACTTCTTGGTTTCCGTCTGCATAAACAATTAGTCCTTTTCCGTTTCTTTTATCATCTTTAAAATCTCCTACAAAAACATCTCCATTTGCATAAAAGTAGGTTCCCCGCCCGTTCATCAGATTATTACTGAATGTTCCTTCATATCTATTTCCATTTCTAAAATAATAGATACCTTGTCCCGCTTTCCCCCCGTTCCTGAACTGTCCTTCATATTTTATATTTCCGTCTTTATAAAATTGTTTTCCGTGGCCGTGGCGTTGGCCTTCTTTCCATGTTCCCTCATATTTTTCTCCTGCTTCATGTACGAAAATACCTAGTCCCGTTACACAATCCCCATCCAAACACCCTGTTCTTATTGTCTTAATTTCGTTATTTTCTATTTCTTGTACCAGTACAATTGTTTCGGTTTCTGCTTTTTGTTGTTTTTCAACAGCCTCAGGTCGTTGAGTTACTTCGATTTTGGCATTTTTTTCTTCCTCTACGGGCTTATCTTCCTTAAATCGTGGGTATTGTTGTTCTGCTTCTTTCCAGCCCTTTTCGATGTACTGTAACCTCAAACTCCGTGGCGGGTGGGTGCTTGTACCAACTTCGTCTTGTAGTAATCGCATCGCTATCTGAGATTGTGCCAAATCAGCACCCATTTGATGCAGCACAAAGCCCGAAAATTTGTCAGCTTCTAGTTCTTTGTCAGGGCGACTTCCTTTGCCGTCTATGGTGTGGCCTTGTAAATGATGCCCCACTTCATGTGCCAAAATGCTTATGGCTGCCCAGTCTGTTTGTGCATCGTTTTCTACTCTTCTAAAAAACGCCCTGTCATACACCACATACCTAACTCCTGCCATGGTGGTAGCAAAGCAATTATCAATATTGGGACATTCCATTACCACAAAATTTTTGTTGAGTCCTATGGGTTTTAATATCTTTTCTACTACTGCTTCGGCGTGTTTGTTGTTGCTAATATAACCTTGCATCTGGCATATTTTCTTATGGTCGATGTTGCCACCATAATATCTACAACCAAAGGTAAAAGTCTTATCTTGTGCTTTAATTTCTTGAAAAACATTACTTAAAACTATTAAAAAGGCAATTTTGATGCTAATTTTCATGCTTTTTTGATTGATATTTTCTATGAATTGGGTAAAAAAAAAGAGAGCTAGTTGCTCTCTTTAATAAAGTTTTTTTTGTTAATTTATTGTATCGCCCCTTAAAATTCGATACCTTTTTCTAGCTTCCGAACCATACACACTACCTGGATATTTTATCAAAATTTCTTGGTATAGCTTCATAGCTTTTGCCTTATCATTTAGTTTTTCTTCTGTGATGCTTGCCAATAAATACCTCGCATCGTCGGCCAGTACATCGTAACCATGGTCTTTTATGATACTTTCTAAACTCTGAATCGCACTTTCTATTTTGTTTTGTTTGAGTTCTGTTTTTGCTTTTAGCCACAAAACCTCATCTGCCAAAGGGTGAGAAGGGTATTTTCTGGTCATGGTTTCAAGGTTTTTTATGGCCTCTTCTGTTCGGTTCTGAAACAAAAGTAGTTCTATGGCTGCGTATTCTTTCATGGCCTGTTCGCTCGTGTCAAGGCCAATGTTATCTTGAATCAAAAGTCCTAAATCTAGGGCATCGTTTGCTATTTCACGGGTCGTAATAATTTTCAAAACGTCTAATATATCTTTTGCTAACTCAAAATTTCCCTCAAAATACCTCAATCTAGCGTTCCTGAGCTTGGCTTCGTTACCCATAGGGCTATCTTTTTCAGATTTTTCTACCTGTGCATATAATAAAGTTGCTTCCCAAGGCTCATTTTTAAGTAGGTAAATATCTCCTAAATCCAATTTACATTTATCCTTAAATTCTCTGTCCTGTCCACTCAATTCTATGGCTAAATTTAGTACCGATGTTGCTGTATCTTTTTCGTTTAGATAAAATGCGTAGAGGTTTGCGGTGTTTCTGAGTGCCTCTAAGGTTTTCTGATTTTTACCTAATTCATCAAACATTTTTTGATATTCTTTTATCAAAATCCTAATGTCTGATGCTATAATCGGGAACGTCGATTTGATAACTTCTTCTTTGGCACTTATCAACATCGTCCTAAACATCGGGTAGTTTTGACTTTTTGGATATTCTTTTACTAAATACTCAAAAATCGTTCCTGCTGCCTTGTAATCTTTGTTTTGTTTGGCCATAAAACCCAATTCCAACACCCTCGAACCCTCATATTTGTATCTTTTGTCCAAGGCTTTGCACTGCACAAATGCCCTTCCAAACTCTTTTAACTGCACTAAATGCCAAATCAACATTTCGTTATAATAACTCTCGTTTGGGTATTTTTGTACCTTTTCATACAGTACTTTCTCTAGGGCATTTATGTCTTTTTCGTCTTTAAAAGTATCTTGTATCAACGCCTTTACTGCCATTCTGTTTTCATAATCTTTTCCTAAATTCAGATATTCCTCTATCATGGGTTCTATTTGCCCAAGTTTTCTATACAGTTTTGCTATTTCGCTGGCATATTTGGTTTCGTCTTTTGCGTTTATTCTCCCAATTTTTAGTGTTTTAATTCCCCATTCAAATTGCTCGTTTTCATCAAAGTCTCTGGCCAACTCTTCTATTTGTTCACCAGTTTTGGCTGTTTTATCTAGTGCTTTTTCGTACAATTCCAGAGCTTCTTTGGTTTCTCCTTTTGCTTCCAACATTCTTGCCAATTCAACCAAATAAACGGCATTATTTTCATTGTTTTTAATTTGTTTTTTTAAGAATTTTTCCGCCTCTTCTTTTTGGTTTAGTTTTTCTAAACAGTTCAAATATTTTTTGTGAATCCCTTTGGCCTGTTCTTTATTTTTGGCC
The DNA here is from genome assembly GCA_043777715.1 of Cytophagaceae bacterium. Classification (GTDB taxonomy): domain Bacteria; phylum Bacteroidota; class Bacteroidia; order Cytophagales; family Spirosomataceae; genus JAYWHL01. The sequence goes on from JAYWHL010000080.1 coordinate 5,732, forward strand.
AATTTTTGATAAATACTTTTCGCCTTTTCGTATTCTCCATTTTTTAGATATTCGTTTGCTATTTCGGCCTCTTGACCAAAAACTAGATTTCCTAAAAAAAAGAATCCCATTAAAAGCGGGACTAATTTATTTTTCAATTTTTCCATAAACCAATGTATTTATAATATAATTTTTTTAAAAATCTTTATTTGTTATTCTTTATTAGCTCTGTTAATAAGTGCAAAACTATTTATTGGCTTTTACTTGACATCATTTTTAGGCTATTTATCTACTTTAAAATTAGTTTATCCACACCTAAAAACTTCAAAATCAGACATATAATTATTTATTAACTTATACAATTTATACCTATGTGCAAAACTTTACTGTTTTTTACTACTTTTTAAAGGTTAGTTTCTTGTGTTTTTGTTGTGGTTATTTTGGGCTTTTTCCCCAGAAAAACTTATCCACATAAGTATTAAACATATCCACCGTGGTTTGCCTTATTTCTTTTCACATTCAAAAGGCCATTTTTCCACCTTGTTAGGTTTTTTTCCACATTGTTCTCCACTTTAAACTATAATATTTTAAATATTGAATTGACCTTTTTTTAGTTAGAAGCTGTTTTAACTTTTGGTTTTAGGTCAAAATGAATTTGTTTTTTGTCCATACGCAGATTTTTTGAGCCGAAGTGGAACGTGCGTAGCATCGCTACGGACAACAAAAAATGAAAAGTATGGGCTGAAAACAACTCCTTTTAGAGCAAAAGAAATAAGTTACAACAGCTTCTTAATCTATTTCAATGTCATTTCCCACCAAATCAAAGTTCGATTTCAATACGATTTCATCAGGATAAAAAACGATTCTTTCTGGTTGAATGTATTTTTCGGGAATCCCTGTATCCCATTTTTTATTGTTATTTAAATCTTCAATCACTCTTATTTGATACACGCCTGTTTTCAACCATTCAAAATTATAAACTCTAGTAAACTGTTCTTGAATCACTTTTTTAGAATTTTTGTCGATTAACTGAACGACGACTCCTGTTTTCGGATTCTTTGTTTTAACTTCTCCAGCAATCGTGCCATAATTTTCCACTTCTTTTAATTTATATTCTTTTTCAAATGGTTTTAACGTATCTTTTTCTATTGATTGTATTGCCCCTTTTTGTATTTCAAAAGTTATAACTCGATTAAATTTTATAGATTTCTTTATTTCCAGTTCTGTTTTATTAGGATTCCATTTATAATCTTCGGTTTTTAATTCCACTTTTCTGAGGGTGTCTTCTGTTAATTTAATTTTTGATATATCTAAGAATGCCACGGGTTTTGTGAACTTTAGTTTGTATTCAAATTCTTTTAGATATTCAAAGTCATCATCTACATTTGGGCTTACTTCAAAGGCTTCTTTTACAGCTTCTTTTTTGGTTGGTACTCTAAACTTTAATTTTTGATCATGACTAAACTTGTTTCCTAGCGAGTCTATTACTTCAATTTTAACTTTTAAGGTATCATTCGTTTTTTGAGTATTATAAAACTTGAGGGTTTTGTTTTCTGAAATGATATATGGAATGCTATCTTTTTTATTTTCAAAATCAACTTTAAAATCCATAACTCCTTTTAGGTAGTCTATATAATAATAGTTTACCGAGTTTCTAGTTTTTAGAATTTTTTGTTTGATACCATCTGCCAAAAAAATATTTATTGCTAAATCAGTTTTGTTTTCTTTCAAATCCAAAGCATCTTTTTCAAATCCAATGTTTTCGTTTTCTGGATTATATAATAAATTACTGTTGGCATCTCCAAGAGCAATAATTTGATATTTACCTGATTTTATATTATTGAGTTGAAATTTACCAGCACTGTCTGTTTTAATAAAATAGTAAGGTTTTTCTTTCTTAATGTTCAAAGTATCAGAATATACATACAAGCCAACTAAAATATCCAGTGCCGATTTGCCAGTTTGAATATTTTTTACCTGTCCTTCAACTTTTAGTGAATCTATCATTTTACCCGTGCTAAAAACCAACCTTACGTTTTTAGCAACATTTCCTTCTGACGCATCTTTTATGGCATCTCTAAAATTTAGGGAATAGGTTACGTCATTTTTAAATTCTTTATCAAACAAAATCGTTAGGCCCTTTGGATTTATTTTTTGGGTATATAAGCCTTCAATCGCTGGCGTTATCAATAATTTTTGGGGTAAATTATCTATGGTTACATACTCATCAAATTCTAGTTCTACTTTCTTTTCTTTGAAACTCGTTGTTTGATTTAATGGGTACGTTCTTACCAATTTTGGTAATATTTTATCTCGTTTCCCACCCGTTGGAGCAACTGGCTGCGCACAAGCATTGATTATTAAAACTACAATTATATAAATTAAGCTATTTTTCATGTGTTTAAATAAAAACCCTCTGGTCAAGAGGGTTCATTATTAGATTTTATTTTTTTCAATAACGTAAATCAGGCTGGAATATTCTTTACTTTTCATCGCTTTTATATTTGAAACAAATCCAGTCCACAAAGCACTAATCGGTTTCATTTTGCCCTCTTTGTATTTAGAACTTAATAAACTTACATAAAACGAATCAAAATACATCGGAATTAAATCTATCACTTTTAGACCTTTCTTTTCAGTTAGATTTTTTATCGAATTTTGGTCAAAATGATACAAATGTCTCGGCAAATCATAAGCCGCCCAATGTTCCTTATATTTTAGTGCATCATACGATTTATGATTAGGAACGGCAATAACCAATCTACCATTTTCGTCAAGTTTTTCAATTAACCAATCTACCGTCTCGTCTAGGTCGTGAATATGTTCTAGTACGTGCCAAAGTGTTATTATTGAATATTTTTTGTCATTATTTTCTTGCTCTTTTGAAATGCTAATTTTGATATTCGTTTGTTCCTCAGCAATCTTTCTTGCATTATCATTTGGCTCAATTCCTGATATTTGCCAACCATTTGCTTTACATACTTCTAAAAATCCTCCAGTTCCACAACCATAATCTAACAGCTTTTTTTCTCCTTTTTTATACTTGTCGATTAATTTCACTTTCTGCTTCAAGGCTATGTTTCTAACCAAGTGATAAACTTTTTCGAGTATTCCGTTCTTACGATTGGTGTGTGAAATGTACGTTTCAGATTCGTAATATTTGCCTATTTCGTTTTTGTTGGGTCTTGGATTTGTAAATAAAAACCCACAGGAATTACATTTTACAATTATAAAATTTTCTTTACTAACTGTATTGTCTTTGGCTATTATAATGTTTTTATAACCTAAATCATTACAAATTGGACAACTTTGAATAGTTTCTGATTGCATTATCTACCTAAATATATGATGATGATTGAAATATCTGATGGCGAAACACCGCTTATTCTCGAAGCCTTTCCTATTGAACTCGGTTTTATTTTCTTTAATTTTTGACGTGCTTCTATCGAAATGGCTTTTAATTTATCGTAATCAAATGTTGCTGGAATTTCAAGATTTTCAAATTTTGTTTGCTTTTCAACGTTACTCTGCTCTCTTTTTATATAGCTTTCGTATTTAATATTAATCTCGGTTTGCTCCTTTTCTTCTTCTTTAAACAACTCGTTTACCATCTCTTTTATATCCTGCCTTAAACCTATAATTTGATTTATCGAAAGCTCTGGTCTCTTTAATAAATTTATCAAATTCGTTCCCTCTTTTAATATTGTTGAATTTAATAACTCCAAACCCTCATTCACTTCCTCTGGTTTTATCTTTGTTACTTCCAAGTATATGCTTAGTTTTTGAACTTGTTCTTTTTTATGATTTACTTTTTCTAATTGCTTATTGCTCGCCAATCCTACATCAAATCCTTTTTGGGTTAATCTTATATCGGCATTATCTTGTCTTAACAAAGTTCTGTACTCTGCTCTTGAGGTAAACATTCTATAAGGCTCGTCTGTACCTTTATTTATTAGGTCATCTATCAAAACCCCTATGTAAGCCTCGCTCCTACTCAACACAAATTTTCCTTTTTTATTTGCCTTTTGGTGAGCATTTATTCCTGCCATTAGTCCCTGACAAGCTGCTTCTTCGTACCCAGTTGTACCATTTATTTGCCCTGCAAAAAATAAATTTTGTATTAATTTAGTTTCCAAAGTATCCTCTAATTGCGTTGGAGGAAAATAATCATATTCTATTGCGTAGCCAGGCCTAAACATTTTCACATTTTCAAAACCTGGAATCAACTTCAATGCTTGAAACTGTATTTCCTCTGGTAACGATGTCGAAAATCCATTTACATACATTTCTTCTGTATCCCAGCCTTCTGGTTCCACAAATATTTGGTGTCTGTCTTTATCTGCAAATCTATTTATTTTATCTTCAACTGAAGGGCAGTATCTCGGGCCAAGTCCTTTTATTCTTCCTGCAAACATTGGAGATTTATCAAAACCTTCTCTTAGTTTTTCATGAACTGCCTCATTAGTATAGGTTATCCAACAACTCCTTTGCTTTTCAAGGGCTTTCGTGTCCGAGTATGAAAATTTGGTTGGAATTTCATCACCTTTTTGTTCCTCCATTTTAGAATAATCCAAACTCCTACCATCTACTCTTGGTGGCGTACCTGTTTTCATTCTGCCTGATTCAAACCCTAATATTACCAATTGTTCGGTTAATCCACTTGCCGATTTTTCTGCTGTTCTTCCACCGCTAAAGTTTTTCTCCCCAATATGTATCTTGCCATTTAGGAAAGTTCCATTTGTTAATATTACAGTTTTGGCTTTTATTTCCAATCCCATTTGAGTTATTACTCCTATCGCTTTATTATCCTCAATAATCAGATTTATAACGGTTTCTTGCCAAAAATCCACATTTTTATTCTGTTCTAGGGTATCTCTCCATTTTTTTGCAAACAACATTCTATCACTCTGACATCTAGGACTCCACATTGCCGGCCCTTTTGATTTATTCAACATTCTAAATTGTATCATTGATTCGTCTGAAATTATCCCAGATTTACCACCCAAAGCATCAATTTCTCTCACAATTTGACCTTTTGCAACGCCTCCCATTGCAGGATTGCACGACATTTGTGCAATGTTATTCATGTTCATTGTTATCAAAAGCGTCTTGCTTCCCATTGCCCCTGCGGCGTGTGCTGCCTCACACCCAGCATGGCCACCCCCCACTACGATTACATCATATAATTCAAACATTTTTTAGACTTTTAAATTTAAACGTTTCACGTGGAAACCTTTTTAAAATAATATTTTTCGATTAAAATAAGAGATGTAAAATTAAAGATAAAGAATGATAAACCAGTAAGTAAAATCATAATAAACCATAAAATTTAAGATGATTAAAGAAAATTTAAAATCATTGTGTATATTAGTACAGAAAACTTAAACAAATAAAAATGAAATACATAGGAGCAATTGACCAAGGAACAACGAGTACAAGGTTTATCGTATTTGACAAAAAAGGAAACATAATTGTATCAGCACAAAAAGAACATGAACAGATTTTTCCGAAAGCTGGCTGGGTTGAACATAATCCAAAAGAAATTTGGGTAAATACTAAAGAAGTTATAAACGAGGGTTTGAGAAAAGGAGATTTGACAACAGATAACATTGAGGCAATCGGAATTACAAACCAACGTGAAACGGCGGTATTGTGGAATAAAACAACAGGGGAATATTATTATAATGCGATAGTTTGGCAGGACACAAGAGTGGAAAGCATGGTGAAAGAACTACTAATAAGTGGAGTTGAACCCTTGGTAAAGAAAAAAACAGGACTGCCATTGGCAACTTATTTTAGTGGATTAAAAATAAAATGGATTATCGAAAATGTTAAAAATATTAAGGAAGATATAGAAAAAGGAGAAGTCTGTTTTGGAAATATGGATACTTTTTTGTTGTGGAAATTGACAGGAGAATTTAAAACAGACGTTACAAATGCAAGTAGAACTCAATTAATGAATTTAGAAACACTAGATTGGGATAATGAAATATTAGAAATATTTGGAATACCTAGGCAAATTTTACCACAAATTGTGTCTTCGAGCGAAATTTATGGTAAATGTAACGGAGTTTTAGATGGAGTTAGGGTTGCTGGTATTTTAGGAGATCAGCAAGCGGCTTTGGTTGGACAAACTTGTTTTGAAGTTGGAGAAGCAAAAAATACGTATGGTACTGGTTGTTTTATGTTGATGAATACGGGCGAAAAAATTGTACCATCACAATACGGATTATTAACAACGGTTGCTTATAAATTTGGAAACGAACCAGCAAAATATGCTTTGGAAGGTTCGGTGGCAATAGCTGGGGCTTTGGTACAATGGTTGCGTGATAATTTGGGAATTATTGAAAAAAGTTCTGATATTGAAGAATTGGCAAAAAAGGTAGAGGACAATGGTGGCTGTTATTTTGTGCCTGCATTTTCTGGGTTGTATGCCCCCTATTGGAAAATGGATGCAAGAGGAACGCTGGCAGGTATGACCAGATATACAAACAAATATCATATTGCAAGGGCAGCATTAGAAGCTACGGCTTTTCAAACAATGGAAGTTTTGGAAGCAATGGAAAAAGATTCAAATGTTAAGATAAAAAGTTTACAAGTTGATGGCGGAATGACGATTAATGAAATTCTGATGCAATTTCAATCAGATATTGTGGAAGTAACTGTTACTAGGCCAATTGTGATAGAAACAACAGCACTTGGAGCAGCGTACTCAGCAGGGTTGGCGGTTGGATATTGGAGTGATTTGGATAATCTAAAACAAAATTGGGGAATAGATAAACAATGGTTTCCAAAGATGGAGGTAGAAATATTAGATGAAAAGAAAAAATATTGGAAAAAAGCGATTGAAAAATCAATGGATTGGATTGATTAGAATATACAATAAAAATCCTAAATTTGAGTTGGAATAAAAATCTGAAATTTAAATTTAAAAAAGATTATGAAAAAAATACTGAACAATACAATCAAAATGGGAATACTAGCATTACTCCTGTTTCCGATGATGTCATTCAAAAATGAGCCACAAAAACCTATTGATGGAAATAGTAAAATACAATGGCTTACGATTGAAGAAGCATACAAAAGATGGCAAAAAGAACCTCGAAAATTTGTGATTGATGTTTATACGGATTGGTGCGGTTGGTGCAAAGTGATGGACAAAAATACTTTTATGAATCAGACGGTAGCCGATTTTGTAAATAGGTCTTATTATCCTGTAAAACTAAACGCCGAGCAAAGAGCAGACATAACTCTAGGTACACAGGTTTATAAATTTGTTGATAATGGCCAAGGCGGTGGCGTACATCAATTGGGAGCTTCGTTACTTAATAATCAGCTAAGTTATCCAACCGTTGTATTCCTTGACGAAAAAATGGGTATGATACAACCAGTTCCAGGTTACAGAGATGCACTTGAGTTTCATCAATTACTAACTTATTTCCAAGGGAATTATAATAGGATTGAGCAATTTGATAAATACAAAACAGAAACTTATTTACAAATATATGCCACAACCAAACCTGTTGTAGAAGCAGTTAAGGAAGCAGGTCATTGAATTTAAGTTAAGAAAACAAAAAAAGCCATTCAAATTTGAATGGCTTTTTTTGTTTTAAATCAGATTACTATTCTTCTAAAAGTTTATTCAGAACATCTCTTAATTCAATCAAAATCATATCTTTTACAGCAACTTTCCTTTTTTGAGTATTTGCCTTACGTTCGGTTTCTTGGTCAAGTTTAGCTCCTGGGTAAGCATAAGCATCGAGTTCGTTTTTCTCTTTTTTAACCAAATAATCCATTTGATGAATTTGGATTTTGAGTTGGTCTCTTTTCGGTTTATCCAAAAAATCGGGGTGTCTATAACTAATTACACGCATGAGATAATTCATCTCAAAAACTTTATCACAAGCAATTCTAAAACGATTTGAGAGAGCGTAATCTATATCACGGGTTTTGAGCGTAAGTTTTTTCCAATCGTTTAGTAAGGCCTTAGCACGGTCGGCGGCAACATTAATATCTGGACGATATGGTAACGATTCGGCTTCGGTTGCCATTTTTTGTGCTTCTTCCAAGAATGGATTAACCCTTGGCTTAGGCGTAATCCCTTTAACTTTGTTGTATCTCCAAAAGAAGTTATCGTTTGCTCGCTTAAACATTCTCCACAAATCTTTTTTGCGTTTTGGCGGGAGGTCAGACGGAAGCGTTCGGTATTGTTGTTGAATCTTTTTGATTTCTTCAAATCCAGCATCTACATCAGGAGAATTTCTTAATTCCTCTACCCTTTTGATGAGCGTTTCAGCAAAAGCGATGTATTCGTCAATCTTTCTATTTTTCTCGATAAAGAACTCCCTCCTATTTTGAAAAAAAGTATCAGTGTGTAACTGAAACTGGCCTTCAACTTCTTCTTCGTATTGTTTTTCGACGGGGCCAGTTTTCAACCATTTATTTTTCAGTTCGGCCATTTCTTCAGAAGCGATATTCCAGTCGGTTCTTTCCGAAATTACCCTAACGTCTTCAACCAAGGCTCGTTTAATTTCTAAATTCTTTACTTGGTTATTATTAATCAAACCTTTCAAGTCTATTTCCAAAACATCTAGCTTTTCGAGCAAAGGTATAAAGTTGCCTAGACCGTCAAACTCTATCAAAACTTTACGTAATTGTAAAAGTTTGGTTAGATAAGACCCTTTGTTTTGAGCTTCTTCAACTTGTTGATGTAATAAATCTACTTTACCCTCGGCAATTGAAAAACGATTTCTAAAATATTGAAGTGCTTCTTCGGGCGTTCGGCGAACTTCGCCAATTTGTCTATCAGGAAAACCTGAATAACCATTTAAAAAAACAAGGCCGTCTTTAATGTAGCCAAATTCATCTTGGATTTGAATATTTTCCATGGATTAGATGTGATAAGTTGATGGGTTAGAAAAATAATAGGTAACGTAAACTAATAAAACGTTTTAAAAATATATGAGTTAAATGACAATAAAGTTTTTTGGAAATAACGTGTTGAGTTTTTTATAACACAAAAAAAAGAGGAGAATAAAAATTTTAAATTATTTTTAGTAGAAAGGTCGAAGAAAGACTCAGAATTTAGACCCGAAACCCATGAAAACTAAAATAAAACCTCAATTTTGAAAAAAACAGTAAAAACAAGCAACATCGAAACCAATAACTTTCCATTTTTGCAATAATATTACAAATAAATAAAAAATAATACTAAATGAGTAACGAAACGATTATATTTTCGATGGAAAGGGTCAATAAAGTGATTCCTCCACAAAAACAAATCCTTAAAAACATCTATTTATCCTTTTTTTATGGTGCAAAAATTGGCGTACTGGGCTTGAACGGCTCGGGAAAATCGACACTATTAAGAGTAATTGCTGGTATTGATAAAGCCATTACGGGAGACGTAGTTTTTTCGACGGGCTACACCGTAGGAATGCTGGAGCAAGAACCGCAACTTGACCCCACCAAAACAGTAAAAGAAATTGTGGAAGAGGGCGTTCAAGAAATCGTAAATTTATTAAAAGAGTTTGACGAAATAAATGAAAAATTTGCCGAACCCGATGCAGACTTTGATAAATTATTAGAAAGACAAGGCGAAGTTCAAGAAAAGCTAGACCACCTAGATGCTTGGGATTTGGATAGTCGCTTGGAGCGAGCCATGGACGCCCTCCGTTGCCCACCTTCAGAGGCCAACGTAGCCAACCTATCAGGAGGAGAAAAACGAAGAGTGGCTTTGTGTAGATTATTGTTACAACAACCAGACGTACTTTTATTAGACGAACCTACTAACCATTTAGATGCCGAATCGGTTTTATGGTTAGAAGAACACCTTAGGCAATATAAAGGAACGGTAATTGCCGTAACCCACGATAGGTATTTTTTGGACAATGTAGCTGGTTGGATTTTGGAACTTGACCGTGGCGAAGGAATACCATGGAAAGGAAATTATTCGTCTTGGTTAGAGCAAAAACAAAATAGATTGGCCAAAGAAGAAAAACAGGAGTCGAAACGTCAAAAAACCCTACAACGAGAATTGGAATGGGTGAGAATGGGCCCCAAAGGCAGGCAAGCAAAATCGAAAGCAAGGCTTGGGGCTTACGAAAGGTTGATGTCGGAAGAAGCCCGCCAGCAGGACGATAAGCTAGAAATTTATATACCCGCAGGCCCAAGGCTTGGCACAAAAGTAATAGAGGTACAAAATGTGTCAAAATCGTATGGAGATAAGTTACTGTTTGAAAACCTGAGTTTCTCGTTGCCGCAAGCAGGAATTGTGGGCGTGATTGGCCCAAATGGAGCAGGGAAAAGCACATTATTCAAACTAATAACTGGCCAAGCCCAACCCGACGGCGGAACATTTGAAGTTGGGGAAACCGTGAAAATGGCGTACCTCGACCAACTGCATGATAGCCTTAAACCAGAGCAAAGTGTGTATCAAGCAATATCGGGAGGTAACGACCCGATGCTACTGGGTACAAAAATGGTAAATGCCAGAGCTTATGTAAGTAAGTTTATGTTTGCTGGGGCAGACCAAGAGAAAAAGATTGGCGTACTTTCGGGCGGAGAAAGAAACAGAGTACACCTTTCGATGATGTTGAAAGAAGGTGCAAATCTCTTACTTTTGGACGAACCCACCAACGACCTTGATGTAAACACTCTAAGAGCATTAGAAGAAGGTCTTGAAAATTTTGCTGGTTGTGCCGTTGTTATTTCTCACGATAGGTGGTTTTTGGACAGAGTAGCGACACATATTTTAGCATTTGAAGGAGATTCACAAATTTATTTCTTTGAAGGCAATTTTAGTGATTATGAAGAAAACCGTAGAAAAAGATTAGGCAACGACCTCACTCCCAAAAGAATAAAATACAAAAAACTAATATAAAACCCTTAACAAAACAATCATGGAAATTTTATTAACCCTCCACTCCTACCTCCGTTATGTGATTATTGCCTTGGCTGGATACACATTGGTAAAAGCAATAATGAACAAATCAGAATTTGAAGAAAGCCAACGCAAAAGCACCCTATTTTTGATGGTTAGTAGCGACATCATGTTATTGATTGGCCTCGTACTTTATTTTGGAAATGGCTGGTTTCAGCAATTGACAACAAACCCTGATGCAATGAAAGATGCCAGCATCAGAAAATTTTCGCTAGAACACGCCCTACTAATGATTATCGCTTGGGTGCTGGTACACGTGGCCTATGCCAAAGTAAAAAAAGGCGTTGGCACAATCAAGGCCAACAAAACAGTAATGATATTTGTAGGTTTGGCCACAGTAATTGTTTTGGTAGCCATACCTTGGACCATGAGACCAGCCTTTAGATAATCAGAAGAGACCATCAACAAACAACAAGAAAAATATGGAAGATTTATTTGCAACGGATAGACTACGTGAGATTTTACCAAAAATAGAGAAATTTTTAAAAGAAGAAATATATCCACTCGAACCAATCTTTTTGGGAAAACCGTTCTCGGCTGCAGCCAAAATACTGGACCAAAAAAGAGAAAAGGTCAAAGAAATGGGTTTATGGGGAATGCAGTGGAGCGAAGCAGAAGGAGGCCTAGGTTTATCGCTTTGCGAGTTTGGCCAAGTGTCAGAAATGTTGGCCACCACGCCTATGGGGCATTATGCTTTTAATTGCCAAGCACCAGACATTGGCAATATGGAGTTGATACACAAATTTGCATCTGACGAAATAAAACACAAATATCTTGAACCCCTAAAAGCAGGGAAAATCCGCTCGTGTTTTTCGATGACCGAGCCAGAGTTTGCAGGCTCTAACCCTATAAACCTAGGAACTACGGCTGTAAGAGACGGAGACCATTATGTAATTAATGGCCACAAGTGGTTTACATCGTCGGCTGATGGAGCGGCTTTTGCCGTAGTAATGGCCGTAACCAACCCCGAAGCTGCCCCGCACCGAAGGGCAAGCCAAATCATCGTACCAACTGATACCCCAGGGTTTAAGATTGTTAGAAATATCAGTATTATGGGTGACGAAAGCGACCATTGGGCAAGCCATGCCGAAGTAACCTATACAAACGTAAGAGTACCCGTAACCAATCTGATTGGAGGCGAAGGAATGGGTTTTGCATTGGCACAAGAACGCCTCGGCCCAGGAAGAATACACCATTGTATGCGTTGGATTGGAACATCGGAAAGATGCTTTGAAATGATGTGCAAGAGAGCAGTGGAAAGAGACATGGGCGATGGCACAATGCTTGGCGAAAAACAATTCGTACAAGGCTGGATTGCAGAAAGCCGTGCCGAAATAGACGCCGCAAGGCTGATGGTTTTGAGAGCTGCCCGAAACATAGATAAATTTGGAGCTGCGGCCGTAAGAGACCAAATATCAATGATAAAGTTTTTTGTGGCCAATATCATGCTCAAAGTAGTAGATAGGGCTATTCAAACACATGGGGCGTATGGCATAACAGATGACCTATTACTTTCGTTTTATTACCGCCACGAAAGAGGGGCTAGAATCTATGACGGAGCAGACGAAGTACATAAAACATCGTTGGCTAGGGCCATACTAAAAGACTATGGCCTAGATATAAGAAGGAAGAAATCAGAAAAATAGTGATTGGGGCAAATGGATTAAAGAATAGTCTATTTGCCTCTTTTTGATTTCTTAGATTCAATTAATTAGAAAATAGATTCCATAAAAATGAAAATTTATTTAGTAGCTATTCTGTTGATTATCAGCAAATTAAGTTTTGGACAAAGCAATGATTACGACCCAGATTTGGCTGCCGATTTTGCAATTAATCAAGGAAAAATAGCCCCAAATTTTGTGTTGGAAGATAATACTGGAAAAAAAGTAGCATTGTCGGAATTTAAAGGCAAAACTGTTTATCTACATTTTTGGGCAGATTGGTGCGGCGTGTGCATAGGCGAACTCCCAGCATTGAAGGAACTGTACGAACGCCAAAAAAATGACGATTTGGTATTTATTAACATCGTAATAGATTCTGAAAAAGAAAACTGGAAAAAGTTAATCAATCAGTACCAAATACCTGGCATTAATTTGTTTGACAACAAAAAAAGCAATGACAAAACCAGAAGCGATGCTGTTTATGGATATTCAGTAGCACCAGCTTATGTTTTGATAGACAAAACAGGAAAAATACTAGGCCATGATGTACCCGCCCCCGACGAAGATATATTTGCAGATTGGGTAATTGCCCAAGCCCAAAAGGGTATCCCTACCCGTAAGGCTTATGAACTTTATGCCAAAAATAATTCGGAATATACCAAATGGCTAAAAGGCTATATGAGCAAGCTCTAAAATATTTTCCAATCCAAAAATGCCATGATAACAAACTTTCGACTGTTGATATTGATAAGGGTACTCATCATCGTTTTGATGATTATAGGAAGCGTTTGGCTTTGGAACTACACAACGCTGGTGGTTACAAAATTCATGGCCGTAACCATTACAACTGTGTTGGTTTACGACCTCGTTTTGTATGTAGAACGCACCAACCGAAAACTCTCGAATATATTTGAAGCCATTAAATATTCGGACTTTACAAGGAGTTTTTCGATGAACCAAATGGGAAATTCGTTTGATAGTTTGGACAAAGCCCTCAACGAAGTAATGGTGTCGTTTCATAAAGCAAGAGAAGAACGAGAAGAAGCCCTTAGATATTTAGAAACCATCGTACAACACGTAGGAACTGGGCTAATGGTTTTTAACCAAAAAGGGGAAATAGAAACCATAAATGCTGCGGCAAAAAGATTGTTTAATATCTTGACTATCAAGAATATAAAAGATTTAAAAAGCCTAAGTTTAGCCTTGGTAGATACCCTCGAAACATCAACAACGGGCAACAATCATCTAATCAAAATAAATGCTGGAGGCCAAGAAAAAACCATAGCCATTGCCGTAACGGAGTTCCGAAAAAAAGAAAGTATTTATAAAGTTGTGTCGTTTAGGAATATTCAGTCCGAACTGCAAAGCAAAGAATTTGAGGCTTGGCAAAACATAACGAGAGTAATGACCCACGAAATTGTGAACTCGATTACGCCCATTGCATCGTTGTCGGGTACGGTAAATCAAATGATAGCACAAGAGATTCAAAGCGATGGAAAACTCACAGACGATACCCTAAAAGACGTACAAGAGGCGATGTATATCATAGAACGCCGTAGCGAAGGACTAAAGCACTTTGTAGATGCTTATCGTAGGTTCGGAAGTTTGCCAAAACCTAATTTTAAGCCCGTGGCCGTAAAGCAGTTACTAGACCATGCCGTAAATCTTTATAAGGCCGAGAGTGTGGAATATGGCGTAAGTTTGAAGGCGGAAACAGAGCCACATAATTTGCAGTTTAATGCCGACCCCGAACTGATAGAAATGGTATTGATAAATCTGATTAAGAATGCCATGCAGGCCAGCCAAGGTATTGCAAATGCAAGCGTGAAGATATTAGGGAAAATGGATAATCAGGGGCATATCGTGATAGAAATAACCGATAATGGCAAAGGAATTATACCTGAAGCCATTGATAAAATATTCATTCCGTTTTTTACCACCAAACAAGGAGGCACGGGCATTGGGCTGTCGTTATCAAGGCAAATAATGCACCTCCATGATGGTACACTTCAAGTAGAATCTAAACCAGACATCAGTACAACTTTTATGATGAGGTTCTAAAAGGTAATAGACTGACTATCAATAAAATAAAAAGAGAGACTCATCAGAGCCTCTCTTTTTATTTCTTGGATTTCTTTTTTGCTTTTTTAGGTTCTTTAACAACCTTTGGAGTGGGTTTTGGTAAATCTTCGATGGGTATTTGTAAAGTAGCAACTTCAAAACTAACCTGAACTTTGGAATGACTAAAACTCAAATTAGTGTTTTGGGGAAATTCAAGAGGGATATCATTATCAAAATCAGAATCAATTTTTTTGATTGGAATAGCAATCGTAAAAGTATTATCCAATGATTTTATCAATGACTCGGGCCCAGTTGCCAATATGGTTCTGGGCGTGATGTTAATCAAACTAGAAACAACATAAGGCTTGCGGAGGTTTATGCCCAAACTATCAACCTCAATTCTAATCTTTTTACTGATTTTTTTATCGAAATCAATTTCTAAAGTATCAGTAACTACATAATTGATTTTCAGGTCTTTAACTTGTTCTGCAACCATATCAGTCAGGGCGGAAGTATTAATAAACTTGGCTTTTAAGGGTTGCAAAATTTCATATTCAAGTGGCAAGGTGTTTAGCGACCATTGCCGTTTGAAGAGCGTCCAGCCATTTCCCGAAACATTAACGCTAATTTGTTTTGGCAAAGGCGTAGTAGGGATATAAAGCGTGTCATTATACTTTATATCGAGCGGATAGTCCAGCTTCGTGGTATAGCCATCTTTGTTTAGGGCGT
The DNA here is from genome assembly GCA_043777715.1 of Cytophagaceae bacterium. GTDB lineage: Bacteria > Bacteroidota > Bacteroidia > Cytophagales > Spirosomataceae > JAYWHL01. Next base: position 21,104 of record JAYWHL010000080.1, read on the forward strand.
TCATTAGCCAAAAAGTAGCTGCGGCCAAAAAGCTAAAGAAAGCGACCTTAAAGTCGGGTTTTCGGGAAATAGAACCAGGCATTTTAAAGATGATTATAGATAAAAGAAACTCGTGTATATAAAATGGAGCTTCTTGGGCTATTATTCTCCAGCTAATCTGCTTGTAGAATCTTTTGAAATAGCCGACTTTTCAAAAACAATTCTAAAACCTTTAGACGAATCTACTTCGATAGTTGCTGTTTTTTCGCCAATAGATACCACCGTTCCATGGGCGCCACCGATAGTTATAACTTTATCACCCTTTTTTAAGGAATCAATAAAAGATTTTTGGTCTTTCTGTTTTTGTTGTTGTGGCCTAATCATAAAGAAATAAAACACAATAATAATACCGCCCCAAAGCACTGCTTGAGGTAAAAACGAGGCCATACCGCCCGCCTGCAAAATGATAATAGAAAACATAGTTTATTTGATGGTTAAATATATAAAATACGAAAAAATTTGAGCCTCTCCCCTACTCAATTATTCATTTGGCCAGGCTTTGGCAAAACCTCTACCTGAAACGAAATCGAATTAACTTCGGGTTTGGTGTTGGCATAAACAGAAACCGTTTTGTTTTGCATACCCTTCTTGTTTATACTCCTAAAAACGACCTTAATTTCGCCTTTTTCGTTTGGTTTAATGGGTTCTTTTGGCCACTCAGGCACCGTACAGCCACACGAAGCTGAGGCATGGTTGATAACTAAATCTTTACCGCCGACATTCGTAAATTTATAAACATAAACAATAGAGTCGCCTTCGGTAATTTTCCCAAAATCCTTACTGTTTTCAGCAAATTTCATAACTGGACTCTCTCCTTGATTAGAAATATTTACAGGCGGAGCAACATTAAGGCTTTCTTTAACTTGGGCTTTTTGATTGTTTTGGCAAGCCGAAAACCCAAAACAAGTAATACAAAAAAGGAAGATAGGTTTTTTCATGGTTGAATTAAAAATAATTATAAATATATTAAAGTGTTGTTTATCAATGCTTTATGATTTATTTTTTATTTGTCCCATCAATGTTTCAACGTCTTCGAGTAGTCGTTCGGCTTTTTCTCGGGCTTCGCTCACAACCTTTTGGCCTTCGGATTTTGCCAAGCTACTTCCAGGCAATTCAGCGTTGTCTATGAGGTCGCCTATCAACTTTTGGAGTTGTTCTCTATATTTTGCGAGTTTGAACGACAAAAGGTTTCTTGTGTTTTCGCCAGTGTCGGGGGCATACAAAATGCCAAGAACAGCACCAGTGGCCGCACCAGCCAAAAATGCTACAAGGGTTTTAGATGATTTGCTCATGGTATTTATTGTTTAATGAGATTTGGGTTTTAAGTTACAGAGTTATTTTAAGGGCATACATCATTTGTTATCAATCAAGCCACGGCCACTTTTACGAATTTTACCCTCTTGAAGGAGTTTGATAGATAGAACGTCTAAGATACCATTTAAAAACTGACCACTTTTGGGTGTTGAGTATTCTTTGGCCAAATCGATGTATTCGTTAATGGATACTTTTACAGGAATACTCGGGAAATTGAGCATCTCGGCCAAGGCCATTTTTAACAAAACTTGGTCGGTCATGGCCACACGCTCAATGTCCCAGTTTTGAAGGTTCGCAGCCACCAACTCCTCCAAGCGACTTTCGTTTTCGATAACATAACGGAACAAGTCTTCAAAATAATATTGGTCGTCTTCCCAAGTTGGCGATAGTTCTTGAAGGCCAAAGTTATTTTCTTCGTGCGATTTAACAGTTCTTTTGATAATTCCCTTTACAATGTCTTCGTTTTCTGTCCACAAAAAATCTCTATCATCAAAATAGCTATCGGTTAGTGGTGTTTTCAAAATCAAAGAATTAAAAAGATACCAAACCATTTTACGATCTTCTTCGGCAGTATGGTTGGGTGCTTTGCAATAGTTTTCAAAGGTAGGGTCTTTAACAACGGTTTCTCTAAAAAACGACCTCAACATACCTCGGTCAGCGTCCCAATTTATTTCTCTTCTTATCAATTCGGTTTTTAATAAATCGTTTTCTTTGAGGGCTAAAATTAGCCTATTTTGAGCAAAAGTGGCCGTTGGGTAATGAATGGGTTCTAGTTTTTCTGAAACTTCGTCATACATTCGGCGGTCATCGGCCAAAAAGGATTCATCGGCCAATTCGGTAAGCATCAAAAGTATCTTTAAATAATGATTGTAGATAACATTTGGCTCGGCCATCATTCTTCTAAACATGGCCTTTTGGTCGAATATATTGGCCGCCAAACACTCTTGTTGAGCCGAAATTGCTATTTTTTTAATGCTGGGGGGCGTTTGGTCGTCAGTTTGTGTTTTGCGATAATAGCCTTCAAAATAGGCAAGGGCAAGCTGTTTGTTAGACTCTAAAAGGTTAGAATCCTGTTTTTCCATAGAGTTGAGGTCGGGCAAAAAAGCATCAGCAATATTATCTAAAGCCAGAAGATAATTAGCTCCCTGTGCTTGTTTAATGGCATAGAGTGTTTGCATGACTTTGATTCTAAGAAACCGTCGATTGAGCATAATAAAAGAACGTTTGTGTCTGTTTGTCCTACAAAATTAGTCATTTTTTGCCGAAGGGGCTTGAACTATTCATCAAAATGTTTGTTGTGGTTTAGATTATATGCACTACGAGCTAATAAGAAACACAATTCGTTTTTCTTATCTTAGTACCTTAAAAACAAATTAATGACAATTGCCCGACTAGATAATGAAGTTTTTTTTAAGAAAGCCTTTACCGATAAAATCGTATTTAAGGCTTTTGTAAAGGATATTGTTGGCATAGAGGTAAATCCTGACACAATTGAAACAGAAAAATCTTTTCAACCAAGGATTGGAAACATAAACTTCAAATACGACATTTTTGCCGAGGATATAGCAAAAAGGATTGTTATAGAAATTCAAAAAGTTGAATATGACCACAACTTTGACAGGTTTTTGCACTATCATTTACAGGCTATAACAGAACAACAACGCAGTAGCGATGATTATTCAGTTGAAAAAACTGTTTATACAATTGTGGTAATGACAGCACCATATAAAATAAATGCAAAAACAAGAGAATTTTATAGAGATGAGGTGTTGATATCTAAACTAAATCCTAAAAACTTGGCAGGAATTGAACGAAAATTGTTTAATCACGAATTGATATACCTAAACCCTAATTATAAAGGTCAAGATACTCCACAAAACTATCGAGATTGGTTAGATTTAATTTATGAAAGTATTCATAATCCTGAAAATCCAAATGTAAATATTCAGAATGAGGGCGTAAAAAGAGTAACAGAAATTATGAGTTTTGAGAATATAAACCCCGACGAATGGGAGGCTTCTAAACAAGAAGTAGGAAGACGAAAAGTGCTGAAATTAGAAAGAGAAGAGGGACAAGAAGAAAAAGCAATTGAAATAGCTAAAAATATGATAGCAGACCATGAATCAAAAGAGAAAATTACGAAATATACAGGCTTGTCAATCCAACAAATTGAAGACCTAAAAACCACCTTAAATTGATTTTTCTTGCATAGTTAATCGCAAAAAAATATCCAAATCGACCTAAAATTTCCCCGCTTAAATATGTTGTCAGCCACTTTATGAAATCGCTATCACGCCTCAATAAATACTTCCTAAAATACAAGTGGTACTTGGTTTTGGGAACGATTTTTACCGTTATTTCAAACCTTTTTGGTATTCTCCCTGCCCAGATTGTCAGGCATTCGCTAGACCTCGTAAAAGAAACCATCGACCTCTACTTTCTGTATGATGGTTTTTCGAGCCAAAAAGCTGTTTATGAGATATTTACCTTTAGTATTTTGGTTTATGGCTTACTTATTTTGATGATGGCACTGCTCAAAGGTGTATTCTTATTTTTGGTTAGGCAAACGCTTATCGTAATGAGTCGCCATATAGAATTTGACCTCAAAAACGAAATCTACACCCATTACCAAACCCTCCCGCTAAGTTTTTATAGACGCAACAACACAGGCGACCTCATGGCCAGAATTTCCGAAGACGTTGGCAAAGTGAGAATGTACGTAGGCCCAAGCATTATGTATGGCCTAAACTTATTAACGCTTTTTGTGATGGTTATTTCTTACATGATTTCTGTAAGCCCCCACCTCACTTTTTATGTATTGTTGCCCCTGCCTATGCTGTCGGTAAGTATCTTTTTTGTGAGTAGTATCGTGAATAAACGCTCAGAAGAAATTCAAAAAAACCTATCTGACCTTTCTACTTTTGTGCAAGAGGCATTTTCGGGAATAAGGGTGTTAAAAGCATTTGTCCAAGAAAAAGTTTCGGGCCAAAGGTTTGCTGTCCAGAGCGAAAAGTACAGAGATAAATCAATGGCACTCACCAAGATAGATTCGATGTTTACACCCCTGATTTTTCTATTAATCGGGCTTTCTAATATCCTTACGGTATATGTTGGCGGCCAAGAGGTAATAGCTGGGAGGCTTACGGCAGGAAATATTACCGAATTTTTGATTTACGTAAACATGATAACTTGGCCAGTGATAGCTTTGGGCTGGACAACCTCGCAGATTCAACGAGCGGCAGCTTCCCAAAAACGAATCAACGAGTTTTTAGACATCAAAACAGATATAATTTCACAAAAAGACCTCGTTCAAGAAATTCAAGGCCAAATAGATTTTGAAAACATAACCTTTACCTATCCTGATTCAGGAATTACGGCTCTCCGAAACTTTAGTTTGAGTATAAAAGCTGGGGAGTCGGTGGCTATTCTTGGCTCAACGGGTGCGGGCAAAAGTACCGTGGCCGCACTCCTTGCCCGAATGTACGACCCAAGCGAAGGTCTTATCAAAATTGATGGCCAAAAACTACAAGATTTTAACGTTAAAGCCTATCGGCAACAACTGGGCTATGTGCCACAAGATGTGTTTTTGTTTTCGGATAGTATCAAAAACAATATAAAATTTGGGTTGGAAGAAATGCCTGAAGAAAAAATAATTCAAGCCGCCAAACACGCAGACCTTTATCAAAACGTTATAGAGTTTCCTGATGGTTTTGAAACCAAACTGGGCGAAAGGGGAATCACGTTATCAGGAGGGCAAAAACAACGACTAAGCATAGCGAGGGCGATGGTAAGAAACCCCAAGATTTTGATACTAGACGATTGTTTGTCGGCGGTGGACACCAAGACCGAAAACGTGATTTTGAATAACCTAAAAAGCCTCATGGCTAGTAGGACATCGCTCATTATCAGCCATAGGGTGTCGTCGGTAAAGTTGGCAGATAAAATAGTGGTTCTGCACGACGGACAAATTATTGAACAAGGCACGCACGATGACCTCATGGCGGCCAATGGCACTTATAAAGACCTCTACGACAAACAATTAACCGACGAAACAACGGCATGAAAAAACTTCTCTTTTTAGGAATTATCATCGTTTTGGCATCGTGTGGCCGCAAATCACAAGACGATACTGGCTATACCCCCAAGCCAAAAGGTTATCCTAGATTAGATTTGCCCCAAGTTCAATACACTTCTTTGGGAAATTCACACCCCTATACGTTTGAATATTCTAAGGCTGCCGTTATCAAACCTGATACTTTTAAGGGGGCAGAACCCCATTGGATTTTTGTATATTATCCTGCGTTTGATGCCAACATTCAACTAACCTACAAGCCCGTTGGCAATGATAAAATAAAATTGGCCAAGATGATAGCCGATGCCCACAAACTCACGGCCAAGCACAACATTAAGGCTAATTCTATCGAAGATTTTTTGATGAAAACACCCTCTGGTAAAAGCGTTGGCCTGATGGAACTAGACGGCGAAGTGCCTAGTTATATGCAGTTTTACACCACCGACAGTACAAAACATTTTTTAAGAGGGGCCTTATATTTCAAAACCGCCACTGCCCGAGACTCGCTTTCGCCTATAATTGCTTATATCAAAAAGGACATTTTGCACTTGATAAATACCCTAAAATGGGCTGGAGAGAAATAAGAACAAATACGGTTAGTAGCTGTTGGTAATTGGCTTGAAAAACAAGAGATTATAAGTTAAAAAATATCCTTTTCCGTGTTTGGTGAGCCACCAACTACGGAAGAGGTTAAAAGGCCGTTTTACATATAATGAGCTGAATACTAAACCTTTGTGTTCTTTGTTCCTTTGTGGTTAATTTTGTATTTGTGTTTATTTTTAGAAAATAACCCAAAAATTTGTCAAAGAATATTGCTTTCGCAAAGGTGGTTGCTGAGCCACCAACCACGGGAACAGCCAATGTTTGAACAAATCATCAAAACAAATCTTTCAGGGTCAGTAGGGAACAAATAGAAAATGTAGCTTGGGGGCAAAGTAAGCCTTCGGGATTGTAATAAACGGTGTCAATACCTACTAAATTAGCTCCTTTGATGTCGGTTTGGGCGTTGTCGCCAATCATTACCACGTCGTTTTTTTGTAAATGAAGATAATCCAAAACATATTCAAAAATCCTAGGGTCGGGTTTTTTGGCGCCAGCCCGTTGCGAAGTAAACATCTCCTTAAAATAATGGTCAATCTTAGACGAAGTTAGCTTTTGGCCTTGAATCTCAACAAAACCGTTGGTTATTAAATGCAAATCATATTTTGGCAAAAGGTAATCCAGCGTTTCAATAGCCCCTGACATTAAATGAGGTTTCAGAGGGCTTATCCGCAAATATTCATCGTTTAACTCATCGCAAAGGCTGTGGTCAGACACGCCCAATTGGTCAAAAACCTGCCTAAATCTACGAAAACGTAGCTCTGTTTGCGTAATCAAATTTTGGTCGTACAAATCCCAAACCTCGGTATTAGCCACCCCAAAAGCATCAACAAAAGTCTGTGGTGTGGGTATTCCTAAGTTATTCAACTCATAAAAATCGTACAATTCAACAAGAGCCTCAGCGGCGTTGCGTTCATAATCCCAAAGGGTGTGGTCGAGGTCAAAGAAAATGGCTTTTTTGGTCATAAAGTAGGGGAGTGGCAAGTGAAATTTTATGGTAAAGATTAAACAGATCCATTGAAAATACCTTTGTTTTAATGAATCTGTGGCAGAAAACTTTAGCAAATACTTAAAACAAACTCGTTTGAATACCAGCATTGGCGGGTAACGTAAATATCTTTTTATCGGTAATTAGCTTACGGTTTGTTTCTAAAAAATCAGTAAAAACATCAAGTTGGTTGAACAAAGGCCGAAAATCATAAGAATCTAAATAATAACTTTCGAGATAAACCTGTTCCATGTCGGTAATGAGGTAGTCTAGTTGATTGATATTATATTTTTTAAGTCCCAAAAGGTATAAATTTTGAAAATTAAAAGCGAACTTATCAGTTTCATACCTTCCAGTTGTTTTAATGTCAATGGCTTTGTGGTCGCCAACCAAATCTACGAAACCATAAATTTCAACGTCTTTTATCACGCACGAAAGATAAACCTGCGTTTTGTATTTTTGGGGAAGATGTTTACGCATACTTGCCAAAATTAGTGGAGGAAATTCGTCTTCGTCGATTCCTTTGAGCAAAGCGTCTTCAAAATTAATTCCTCTTGTTTGGGCTTCGGTAGCAGGTATTTTTACTCGGTTAATGCGGTTTATCATACCCTCAAAATCAAGGTAAGGTTGCCCATTACTGGCCATTTTACCCTCTTGATACAAGGCAAAACTATTGAGCAACGTTGGGTAAATACGATAGCGAGAAGGCATAGGTAAAACAGGAGGGGGTAAAAGATAAAAAAATGATTGCGTTTTTAGGTATGCCACGCTTTCGAAGCGTGCCACGCCTCATCTATTCAAAATCCTATTCCAAAGCCCTGATACTAAGCCGTTTTACTTGGGCTTTGCCAAATATTTTTAGATTTCTAGGCGAATTGGCTCTCGGAAAAATCAAATCAGAAACCGTGGTTTTTCCATCATTGATAAACGCCTCAATCGAGCAACGGTCTAGGAGTAATTGCATTTTTAGCGTATTCTTTCCTTTCAAAACCTTAACGCTTTCTTTACTCATAAATGCAGGGTGGATAACCTCTCCTGATTTTTGTCTGTTTATCTCAAAACGCTCATTACTAGGGCTATACGAAACTATTGTTTCACTTTCTCGGTCGTCGGTAGCCAACTTAAAGCCAAAATCTTCGGTGTTTTTCCAAACAAAGGTAGCCTCTATCATCAAGGATTTGTTGGAATAATTGGCCAAAATGTCGTTGAGTTGGGCTTGGTTTTTGTTTTCAAAAAGCTGGGCTTTTTCTTGGCCTATTTTAGCGATTTCCTTAACAGGTTTTTGGCGAAGCCTCAAGCCTTCGGGTGTTTCATACAAAGATAATTCTCGTGGCGTATTCATCTGGCCTTTCCACGGAAACGTTGGTATTTCGCCCGCATATTGCCAACTCGACATCCAACCCAAAATAATATTTCGCTGATTTGGGGCATCATAAAACGGCACGGCTGCGTAATGGTCTTTGCCGTAGTCGATGTATAAAGTTTGTTTTGGAGAAAGACTATTATTAAAGGTTTTGCCGTCAAAGTCTCCCACAAAATACTGCATTCCTACATACCCTTCCTCTGGGCCATTGCTAGATACAAGCAACACCCATTTTTTTGTTTTTTTGCCTTCAACGGCCACTTCCATCAGGGCTGGGCATTCCCAAATTTTACGCAAATCGCCTTGCTTCCCAAATTCGCCTAGTTTTTCCCAGTTTTTTAAGTTTTTAGAACCATAAAACAGCACTTTAAAGTCGGTTGGAGCCACCACCGACATCACCCACTGCTGGCTTGGGTTATGCCAAATGATATTGGGGTCTCTGAAATCTTTGGCATGGTTGAGGTCTAGTACCGAGCCAAATTTTGTCCAAGTACGGCCTTTATCGTTCGAGTACGCCAAGTGTTGGTCTTCGTATTTGCCGTGGTGGTCGGCGGTGTAAATGGCCACCATACAGGGCTTATTGCCTGTGCCAAAGCCACTTGTGTTGTTTTTGTCTATTACCACACAGCCCGAAAATATCCAAACCGAGTCTTGCGGAATGGCCACGGGCAACTCCGTCCAACTAAATAAATCTTTGCTTACGGCATGGCCCCAGCTCATGTTTCCCCACTGGTTTTCGGTGGGATTATGCTGAAAAAACAAGTGATATTCTCCCTCAAAATAAACCAACCCGTTAGGGTCGTTGATCCAGTTTTTTTGGGGAGAAAAATGAAAAACAGGCCGCCAATGGTCGGTATTTTGTTGTGCAAAAGCACCCAAAGCCATCAAAAGCAAAAGTATAGATAGAATAATTCGCATAAAAAGAAGTTAAGGAGATTAAACGTGAAGAATAAAGGTAAGGTTTTTTGTCAAATTTTGGGCTTAATCGGCGTAATCGGTAGCTATTTTTGAGTGGAAAAACGCAACAGTGCAAAATCTAGGATTAAAAATTAATAATCTTCACTAAATTAGCAACCTAATGAAAACACTTGCCCCATGATAACCACAAAAAGTACTAAAAAAATACTCCCACGCATTCCTGCCAAAAAAATACCCTCGTCCTTGATTTATGAAATCATGGACGGTAAACCTATTTATTACAAAGGATATAGAGAGGTAATTGCACAAACTAAAACCAAAGAAGAAATTATGGGCGCCAGTACACTACAAAATACAATCATAGAATACATTTTGAGGATTTTGTTTAGAAATTTAGACGATAAAAAATTTAGAATCCTCACAAATGAACAAGGTTTGCATATTGGCCTAAAAACAAACTTTTCGGCTGATATTGCTATTTTTGAGACAGAAAAACTGCCCGTAAAATCTGCCGATAAGCACTATGCCCAAGTTCCGCCAAAAATTCAGATAGAGGTGGATATTGATGCAGATTTAGAAGATTTTGAATTTTTAGATGCCTATATCTATTCTAAAACAGAAAAACTTTTAGACTTCGGTATCGAAAAAATGATATGGGTTATGTCGGGTAATAAAAAAATATTAGTGGCCACCAAAGACGAAAATTGGCAGGTAATCAACTGGAATAAAGACATTGAAATAACAGAGGGTATATTATTCAATATCGGAAAATATCTAAAAGACGAAGGCTCTCCTTTTGCTTGATTTTGACCAAAATTTGTTGAAGTATTGCTTTCGCAAAGATATTTGGTGGGCCGCCAAATACAGAAGGATTTTTCCTCACAATATCCGCCTATCTTCTTCCTAACCAACGTATTCTACAAACCAACGATTTTGTATCTTTGCAAATCAAAAATTGATAGAACCCAAAAGGTGTGATGGTTCAAATTATAGAATCTATCAATAACCAACAGGAAAATATACCTAAAAAACCAAACATTAATGTTTAGAATATTATCATTGTCTATTTTATTAATAGCTTGTTTTTCAATAAGTTGTACTCGAACCATAGACAAAACGCCCAATCAGTTAGCGGCAGAATGGCAAGCCAAAAATCCTGATATTGTTAGTAAATTACAAGAACAAGCGGCTGGCGGTGGGGCTGCCCCACAGGTTTTGCCTTCAAAACCAGAGGATACCGATTTTTTGGATAATGGAATCATCAAAATTGGCGTAAACAAGGGTGCGGGGGCGGCCATAACCTACTTGGCAGATAAACAACGAAACCAAAATTTGGTCAATAATTATGACCTTGGTCGTCAAATCCAAACATCGCTGTATAGTGGGCCAGTGCCGTTTTCTCAAAATGGAAAATCGCCAAATCCTGCATGGACAAACGCAGGTTGGAACCCCGTTCAAGCAGGCGACACTTATGGCAATTGGTCTAAAACACTGGAATTTAAAAACGACGGTAAACAGATATATTCCAAGGCTATTCCTATGCAATGGGCTTTGAATGGCGAACTTTGCGACTGTATTTACGAAAACTGGATAAGCCTCGAAAACAACACCGTAAAGGTGCGTAGTCGGCTAACCAATAACCGCCTAGACCGTAGTCGCTACAATGCTCATTTCCAGGAATTGCCCGCCGTAATACTTAATTCTTTTTTGTATAAGATTTATACCTATTCGGGTACAAATCCTTTTCAAAACGAAGCCGTTTCTACCATAAACAATCAAGATGTAGCCAATCAGTTTCCTGCATTGGAAAATTGGGTTGCCCTAGTTGGAGACGATAATTGGGGCGTAGGTGTTTGGAAACCAGATACTTATCGGTTTGTGGCTGGTTTTTTTGGAAAACCGAAGTCGGGAGGGGAAACAGAATACGGGACTTCGTACATGGCACCAGTGCAAAACGAAATCCTAGACCATAATATCGTTTATGAGTTTGATTATACCCTAATTTTAGGCCAATTAGACGACATTCGGGCTTATGTTTATAAAAACACCAATAACCAACAACGCCTGCCAAACTATCGGTTTGAAAAAGACCGACAACATTTTTATTATACCGACAAAACCACCGATGCGGGCCTACCCAATGGCGAACTGAATATAAACTTAGACCAACCCCTCACCGAGCTTTATGGGCCATATTGCCAGTTTAAAGCTACTGATGTGCCTAAAATATACATAACCGCTGCCTACCAAACCAATCAAACCACAGGCAGACTGTACTGGTACAAAGACCCTCGAAGTTTGGCATTCGTTCCTGCCGCCAGTATAACGTATCCAATCATTGCCGATGGCCAGTATCACACCTACGAGCTAGATCTCAGCAAACATAGCGAATGGAACGGCAACATATTTAGGTTAATGTTAGCCCCAATAGACCGCCAAACGGGGGGTAATTTTAAAATCAAAAGTATTACTTATCTTAAAAATTGATGGTATTTGTTAATCATAAATTATGAATACGATAAACCTTGCCGATTATACTTATCACTTACCCGACCACCGCATCGCTCTTTTTCCTGTCGAACCCCGAGAGCATTCA
>JAYWHL010000081.1:0-4605 GCA_043777715.1 Cytophagaceae bacterium
ATTACATTATGCAAAATGGTGTTGAGTTCGTAGCCAAAACCTCCCGAAAGCCAACTCCAAGAGCCTTTGAGGTCGGCGGCTTTAACAACAAAACCCATCAAAGCACTTATCCAAATAAGATAAAAAATGACTTGATAGGTAAGGTTTTTGAGCGGAAAATATTCTTTGTTGAAAGTGATTTTTATTCCTGCAAAAATCAACAAGGGCATTACCAACAGCGAGGCAATACCAAACCAAGAAAAAATAAATTTATGAGCGATATATGCTCCAAACAAACCAAAAATATTCCTAACCTCTTGGCCAGACTCTTGCAACGAAGTATTAAAGGCCGATTGCACCACGCTTTGGTCGGCGGTACCAGTAAATAAATACGAAAGCATGGCAAGGCCCAAAAAAACGCCCATCATCATCAAAAAAACACCTATCCCCAAATGAAATTCTCGACTACGAGAAAAGGCCACAAAATCGAACGACAACTGTTTGCCAGTGTTTGGAGTGTTTCGGGTTTGTACTTTTGCTTCTTCTTTAGCATTACTTTGTTTTGGGCGAGCTACGTTCTTGGCCATTGGTCTGTATAGTTTATCAATAAGCGTAAAGGTAAGAATTTTAAAAGAGAGCAACCATCAAAACTGACATAAACAGACAATCGTTTATCATATCTTGAGGGTTTGAACTTAATCTTTCTTCAAAACTAATTGATGATACAATTCCTTCGGGTCTATGTAAATAACTCAAATTGCCCCTTTTTTACAGGCAGAGGCATCATTACTTTTAAAAATTTGTCCCACAAGCAAAGTGTCAAACTGAAATTATACATTTCATTAAGTCTCTGCATTTCTGTTTTTAAATAATTTTTGTCAATTGTGGTAGCTAATTCCAACAAGTCAATTCGCATTAAAACATCTTTCGTAAAAGTCCTTTTTGCGTCTGTAAATGTTACAGATTGTAAAAATTGTACGGTTGTGTCAGAATTGAGAAGTATTAAGGCATAAACAGCAAATTCAATTTTATCAAATCCAATTAAATAACAAGTGTCGTCAAGCATTACGGGCTTTTCATTTTGTGGTAATATTAAAGTAAAATGAAAGGTTTTGTAAAGTCCCGAAATGGCTACTTTGTATAGTTTGAAGGAATAATCGCCAATTCCAAAAATAGAAAACGCTGGTTTATTATTGTAAATACTTGATTTTCGTGCATTAAAACTGTCTTGGTGGTCTGTCAAATATTGAAATGTCTTTGGAAATTCGTCTCTAATATACTTCGTTTCTTGTCCAACTTTCTTTTGAGTAACTATTGTGTATTTCCTTGTTTGGTTGATTACTGTATTCTTTAAATCTGAACTTTTGAGCAATCCATACACTAAATCATTTTCTAATTTTATTTCTTCGTTTAATCCATTTACGAAATGTTCATTAAGAGGGTCGCTTCCCAACGGAGTGCCGCCCACTTTCTCCAATTCCATAATGTTCGAACAGTCGTGCTTCAAACCTTGTCGCCAAACAAATGGGCATTCTCCATCTATGTTTTTTGTGTGAAAATAAGTGTCAATGTTCGATACAAATTTATCATCTAACCAACCAAATCGAAGCCTCTCTTTAATCCTCTCCAAAGGAGAGGAAATAAATTTATAAAAGTTATATTCCGTACAAAAATTTTCAGAGTTTGATTTCAGTTTGCAATAAAAAAGCGATGCTTCAACAGAAACATTAAACTCCTTTTTGCTGTCAATACAATGTTTTTCAATTTCTGAGATTGCGTATTCGTTTTTTACTTGGTCTGAAACAATATTTTTAATGACTGAATTTTTAACCAATAAAAGCAAATGTCCTTTTATGTTCTGAAAAAGGTCAAGCATTTTTAAAGTAATAAATTCTGCAATATCAAAATTACCTTTACCCGTCATTGCATCTAATCCACTATGATTTTTGAAGTTCGATTTCTTTGGTAAATTAGAGGAATTGAGAATACCTAATTTTGAATTTGTTACCCAAGGTGGATTACCAATAATTAATAGTTCAGCCCCACCTAAATCCTCCCCAGTAGGGAGGACTTTATTTGAAAATTGTTTGGATAAGTTCTTGAAATCGTAATCAAAAACATCACAATGGATTATTGAAATTTGTGGCGGTCGGCGTATAGATTTCTTCTTTGTAGGATTGCTTAAATAAAATTCTATGATATTAAACTTTGTTTCCCAGGTGTATGGCTTGTAAATCTCAATGCCGAAGACATATTCAATATTTGGAAAAGTGGATAACGAAGCAACAATAAAATTACCTTTTCCACAAGTTGGCTCAATGATAATTTGTGGATTAACCGTTTTGCTTTCTAAAAACAAAGTAACCTTTTTGGCTAAATCTTCATTGGTTTGAAAATCGCCATATTCGGCTCTATCAAGCTCTGAAACAATGCTATTAGTAATAGAAATAGTTTCTTTTAAAGTCTCTAGTTCGTCATTGCTGTCGAAAAAATGAATAATACCGAAGACGTCATTCATCTTTTGATTTGCCGTTTCAAAAGATGTACTATTTTTCAGAAAATTGTTTAAATATTCTGAAACTTGGTAAGTAATGTTTGCTTCAAAAATTCTCATTTTACCTTATCAATGATTTTGTTAATTCCAGTTACATTCTCAGAAAGCGTTACAATTCTTTGATATTGTAATCTCCATTGTAAAGCATTAGAAATTGTCAAATAACCTTGTTTTGGTGGTGTTTTAAGAATTTGTTCTGCCAATTGTTGTAAGGTAATTTCATCGGCTGGGATATTTTTGTCATTTAGGTAAGCGATAATATCTTTGATGTTGGCTTTGTCCTGAACCAAGTCGATGTCAGCAAGTCGTTTGTGCAGTTTTACGTTTCCCCATTTTATCTAAGCCCTATTTTCGCCCCCATCAATCCCTTTCTTTGGTTGGCGTACTTGCCTTAGGGGCGGTTGAGGCAGTAGTAGCGGTAGTTTTGCCTGTTTTTGTTGTGGCACTCGTAACCATAGATTTATGCGGAATATTCATCAAATAGGTGCGGTTAATAACATCGGTTTCAAAAGCCTTGCGGTCGGTTTTGCGTTTTAGGTATTTTTCAATCATTAAACTGGCAATAGGAGCGGCATGAGACCCTCCTTGCCCTGCATTTTCTACAAAAACGGCAATGGCAATTTTAGGGTCGTTTACGGGAGCAAAGGCTATAAAAATGGCGTGGTCTTCGCCATGTCTGTTCTCGGACGTTCCTGTTTTGCCGGCCATTTCAATATCAGCCATTTTGGCTCTAGTGGCCGTTCCGCCATTTACCACGTCCATCATTCCTGCAATCACAGGATTAAAATGCCTTTGGGCAATGCCTGTTTCGTGGCGGGTTTTGAGTTCTTGGGGCAATACACCTACTTTTTCAATACCTTTTATGATATGAGGAGTAATATACCAGCCTTTGTTGGCAATAATGGCCGCCACATTGGCCATTTTGAGGGGTGTAATGTCTAGCTCGCCTTCGCCAATACTTAAAGAACAAATATTAGAGAATTTCCACGTGAAAGGCCCTTTGTAGAGTTTGGTATTATAAAATTCTACGTCGGGCAATCGGCCTCGGCGTTCGTTGGGGAGGTCTATGCCTAGTTTTTGGCCAATACCAAATTTAGCCACGTATTCGTCCCAACGTTGCAGACCAATAGCTGATTTTTTGAAAACATTGGTCTCTGGATTGTTATAAATAATACGCTGAAAAACCTTATAGAAATAGGGATTAAGGGAAAAGCGAATAGCATTACGAAGGTCGCCAGCAGCATGGCCGTGGCAGTCATAAGGTGTCCCTCCACATGGAAAAACCGTACTTGCCCCAATTACCCCCTCTTGCAAACCTATTAATGATTGTATCAACTTAAAAGTACTCCCTGGCCGATACTGTGCCTGTAAAGTTCTGTTTATCAGTGATTTATTGGGGTCTAGCAATAGTTTCCCAAAATATTTAGAATAATTACGCCCCGCCAATAGCGATGGGTCGTAGGTTGGGGCCGATACCATGGCCAGTACCTCGCCCGTTTTGGGTTCTATGGCAATAATACTCCCCACTTTGTGTTGCATGAGGCTATCGCCGTAGGTTTGGAGGTCGAGGTCGAGGCTCGTAATCAAGTTTTTACCAGCAATGGCCATGGTGTCGGCTTTTCCATTTTGCCATCGCCCTTTTTCAACGCCCCGCACGTTTACCATTACGTATCTTACGCCCCTTTGGCCACGCAAAACCTCTTCGTATTGTTTTTCGATACCACTTTTTCCTAGATAGTCGCCTTGCCTGTAATAGCCCCCGTTTTCTTCTTCTTCTTCCTGTTTTTTGAGTTCTTTTTCCGACACTTCCGCCACATAACCAAGGGCATTGGCCGAACTTTGGGTTTTGTAATTTCTCAAGGCACTTTTTTCAAAACTAAAGCCAGGGTAATCTACCATGGCATCTTGGATTCGGGCAAAGTCTTCAACCGATAGTTGCCTTAAAAACAGGGAGGGCCTTACCCTAGAATACACCTTGGCCAAGCCCGTTAGGCTATCAAACGCCGAACGACTTATATCTAACAATTGGCAAAATTTGAGGGTATCTTGTACTCGTACTTTTTTGGGAGTGA
>JAYWHL010000082.1:0-4599 GCA_043777715.1 Cytophagaceae bacterium
CCCAAGAAAAAAAGGCCGTTTTAGTATGGATTTATGGCGGTGGGCTGTCGAGTGGTTCGGCCAATTGTGCCATTTATGATGGCGAAGAAATGGCCAAAAAGGGGATTCTCTTCGTGAGTATCAATTATCGGGTGGGCGTATTGGGGTTTATGGCTCATCAAGAGTTAAGCAGCCAATTGCCGCATCATGTTTCGGGCAATTATGGTATTCTGGACCAGATAGAAGCCCTGCGGTGGGTTCAGAAAAACATTGCGGCTTTTGGTGGCGACCGCAATAATATTACGATTGCAGGGCAGTCGGCAGGGGCGTTTAGTGTAAATGCCCTCATCGCTTCGCCTTTGGCTAAGGGTTTGTTCCATAAAGCCATCGCCCAAAGCGGAGGTTTGTTGTCGAATAAACTAAGCCAAAGTTTAGAAAATTCCGAAAAACAAGGCCAATTGTTTATGCAAAAAGCAGGAGCAAGAACGATTGATGAATTACGTAAAATGTCGGCAAATGATTTACAAACACTCAGCAACAATCAAAGTTTTGGCCAGTTTGGCCTTACGCTAGATGGTTATCTTTTACCCAAAAACCTAAACGAACATTTTGAGAAAGGCTTGCAAAATCAAGTACCTACGATGACGGGCTGGGTAGCGGGCGATGGCGATTTTTTGGGAAATTCAAACACAACGCTCGAAGACTATAAAAAAGAAGCCCAAAGCCAATATGGGCCCAGGGCTAATGATTTCTTGAGTATTTTTCTTGCTCAAAACGATGATGATGTAAAAACCATGAAAAAGAAACTAACCATGCTAGGTTTTGCGGGTTTGCCATCGCATTTGTTGGCTAGTTTCAATACCCAGCCTACGTATCTTTATTATTTTAACCACGTGCCTGTCGAGAAGTCAGGTTTTCCAAATTATGGGGCTTTTCATACCTCGGAAGTGCCTTTTAGCTTGCATACGCTACATAAATGGGATAGGCCATGGCGAAATGCTGACAAATTGGTTGAGGGCCTAATGTCGTCTTATTGGGTAAATTTTGCAAAAACGGGTAATCCTAATGCTGATGGTTTGCCCAATTGGTCAAGCTACAACAAGCAGTTGGGCAATATGCTGATGATAAACGAAAACACACATTTGCAGCCTTCGCTCTTTAAAAAAGAACTTGATTTTTTGGAAGCAGAGGCAGCGAAATAGTATTGAAGAAGTAAGATTTTGTCGTGATTGTTATTGAGTACTTGGACAAAATTAGTTTGCACTATTAATACAGTGTCTAATAAGTTTTTGGTTTTTTGGCAACATAATACATAAAGAAGTCTCATGTAATTGGAATAGCTAATTCGAATAGGGGCTTGAAATTTTGGCTTTGCTATATTTTTTGCCTCGGAGAGGCTTAACCTTTGTAGTAAAAACGTCAAAAACCCTGTTATTTCGCTTCGGAGAAGCGTAACGTTTGCTAGGTTAGGCTTCTCCGAAGCCCGAAGAGGGGGGTATTATAATTTTCTACAAAGGTTGTGCCTCTCCGAGGCAAAGTATCAGAAAGTAACCTACGATTAAAATAACTTATTAAACACTGTACTGAAGTTGTACCTATCTTGATAAATAAGTACTCAATCAAAATTAACTTATCTGAGTACTAGATGACTCTCCGAAATATAGCATAACACAGAGATTTGGCTAAAAATATTGCTTTCGCAAAGGTGTTTGCTGAGCCACCAATCATGGAAATGGGACATAATGTATTGAAAAACAAGCCAATAGCATAAAGCCTACCGCTTAAAGCCACTTACCAAAACCTTAACCTCAAAAATCAAACAATCTGCACAAATGAGTTCTAATCAAGATTATATATGTTGTTTTGGCGAGGTATTATGGGATTTGCTGCCAACGGGCAAACTGCCAGGCGGGGCGCCCATGAATGTAGCAACGCATTTACAAAACTTGGGCTTGCCTGCCGCCATGATAAGCAGCGTTGGGCAAGATGCCCTAGGCCAAGAACTCAAAGATTTTTTGATTTCTAAAAACTGTAACACGGCTTATATCCAACAGCACGCCACCCTTGGTACGGGTATTGTAAAAGTAACTTTATCAGAAAATCTTGATGCCAGTTACGACATCGTTCAGCCCATTGCTTGGGATTTTATCGACCTTACCAACGAGACCACGAACCTCGTAAGCCAAGCCAAAGCCCTTGTTTTTGGCACTTTGGTTTGTAGAAATAGCCACTCCTACCATACGCTTTTGCAATTGTTGGCTGTTTCCAATCTTAAAATTTATGATGTAAATCTCCGCTCGCCACATTATTCACAGGCAATTATCGAAAGCCTTTTACAACAAGCAGATATTGTGAAAATGAACGATGATGAACTAGAAATTATAGCTAGTTGGTATGGAATTATTGACAAATCCGAAGAAACTAAAATACAAGAATTAGTCCAAAAATTTAGCCTAAAAACCCTGATTGTTACGCAAGGAAGCAATGGGGCAATGTTATGGCATGAAGAAAAGATTTATCAGTCAAGTGGTTTTAAAGTAAAAGTGGTTGATACCATCGGTAGTGGCGATTCGTTTTTGGCGGGTTTTCTCAAAAATTATTTGGCTGGGCAGTCGCCCGAATATTGCCTGAAATATGCCTGTGCCATTGGTGCGGTTGTGGCCTCGCATCAGGGGGCAAATCCTAGTATTAGCGAAAAAGATATTCTTCAAATGATGAATCTTTGATTTGTGGTTCTTTCATAATTAATACGAAATTAAAAAAGCCACCAAGCCACGAAGTCTCTAAGTTATTGAAATTGAACATTTAACTTCTTGGTGTCTTTGAGACTTGGTGGCCTAAATTGAATTCCCGTACAAATTATAGTTGAATCTGATTTGTTTAAGTAACTAAGCAAAATAGTAACTAAAAAGCCAAAAATTATTTATAAAAAACTGAATATCAACTCTTTGTATTCTTTGTGCCTTTGTGGTTTAAATATAAAATAATACAGAGATTTATCTAAGAATATTGCTTTCGCAAAGGTGTTTGGTGAGCCACCAATGCTATTAAGTTAAGAATTTTTCAATTTAGATTATAAAAATAGTACAATTTATTTTTGAGGATTTTCACTAAATTTACTTTTATTTTAGCGTATCATTTACTTTTCACATTGAATCCTATTTTTTGGGCATATTTTTTACTTGGCTTTCTTTGCCAATCATTCAAAAGGGTTCACTATTTGGTTTTTCTTTCTATTTATAACACGGTGTATATCTTTTTTTTTGTTTGTGATGCCATACCCTTTCAAAAGTGCGATTCTCTTTTATTGCTATGATTGAAGTTCTTATTTGGATATGAATTTCATTTATAATTGATTGGATTTCAGTATATTTAAGGAGTTTAAGGAACTTTTGTCGCACAAATTTAAAAGCATTTTGCCAGTTATATTTGTACTTTAGTTTACGTTTTTCAGTCTTTTTCTCAATCTGTTCTTGTGCCTCATTCCCCAGTAAACTTGTTAAATTTAACATAAAGATATGGGCATAGAATTCTTGATAAACACCTTTATGCTGCCGACAACTAAATTGTTCAAGTTTCATTTTTGGTTTTAATATCTTATAACCTTCTTCAATTCCCCATCTGTAATGATATAGTTCTGAAATGTCTGCAAAACTGATTGTTTTTAGGTCTAGTAAGGAGCTTACCAATAGCTCTACTTCGCCAGTGTTTAACATGATTTTAGTAACCCTTACTTTAATTGACTCTGTATCTAATTGCTGGTTTTTTGCTGTTTTTCTTTCTGATTCACTGGCTATCCATTCGGTAATGAAGTCGTTAGCTGGATTTTCAAAAGCCTTTTTGGCAAAATCAGACTGAGATGTTTTTATACGAATACAAAAGTTTAAATTACTGTTTAGTAACAGTTTAGCTGTCGAAAAATAACCAAATCCTCTGTCAAGAAGGATAATTGCATGAGGTATATTGAGATTTTTAATCATATTGGGTAGCAACATACCTTCGCCAATACTTACGGGGGCAATAATTGAATCAAGTACTAAATTGGATAGTACATCGTAGAGCATACAGGCATTTGTTAAGCAAGTCTTGGTATTTTTACCACCCACAGCAAAGATGCCAAAATGTTTTTTTATCTGTGTAGAAGCAGGCATCTTAATGGTTGTTCCATCACCAGCGATGAGTCTGTAGCCCTTCCAAAGTTTAGGAGGAAGCGTTTTAAGATGAGCTGACATGATAGAGTCTAATTCGAGAAATAGTTCTATTTTGATTTTGTATCTAGCTATCGAAAATGCTGCTCCACTAACAGGTTTAAGTCCCAATTGAGGCAGAAGGCTAGTCATGCTAAACTCAACCGAATCCTTAAAAAGGTTTAGAATCATTAATACCGTTGTCGAAAAAGATAAAATACGATTTCTAGTAAAAAAGGAATCATCTTCTTTTAAGTTGCTGATATTCTGTTGATTATGTATAAAAAAACTGACTTTTTCTATCAGTTTTGCCGTTGGACTTAGCTCAATTTTATCCTTTTTAATAGCAGAATGTACCATCTCTTTTTTGAAAACAAAAGTACAACCTAATTACTTGATAGCTACACAATTAAACCTTAACTTAATAGCATTG
>JAYWHL010000083.1:0-4592 GCA_043777715.1 Cytophagaceae bacterium
GCTTGTGCATGAGGCTCTTTGTAAGAAACAATGTTTAAAATTATTTCAGAAAGTTGATAGGATAAATACGTTTAATCTAGCGAAGTTTCCGACTGCAAATCAGCCAAAAGTTGCTCGTACATACTGGCAAGGGCTTTGCGAATCCCAACCATAGCACCAGAAACAATGCTCATTGACAGAATTAGTGGTAAAAAAACTATCCACTGGATTAGCATGTGATAATTTAATTTTCTCATAATATTTTAAAGGGTGGTATAGTTGGTGTTATTTGGGACAATAAATTGTTATACAATCAATTACCAATCAAGTATCGTGCCAAACGCTTTGGTTTTGTTCTCAAATTTAGTATTATTTTCATCTTTTTTTGCAATATTTTCTTAAAATATTATTAAAAAAGATGTTGATACACGTAATTTTTAAGAATTTGATTAAATCCAGCTTAATACCTAGCCATTTCTGCGTCTATTGCTACTGCCCAAGCGTGGATTCCTCCAGTGAGGTTACTAAGATTATCAAACCCAGCCTTGGTTTCTAAGTAATTTATCACACTGGCACTCCGCATTCCGTGGTGACAATACACAAGCACGGGTTTGTTTTTTGGTATTTTTTCCAAATTTTCTGGAATACTATTCATCGGTATCAGCAAGGCATTGGGCAAGGCACAAAGCTCGTATTCATACTCCTCTCGTACATCTAAAAGTACCATATCGGCTTTGTTATCTACCAATTGCTTCAACTGTTCTACGCTGATTGTGTTCATTTTATTTTCGTTTTTTACCTTCTCCACATTCCATGAACCATGAGCCAAGGCAATTGCCTCTTCGTTACGCTTAAACCTAATTTTACGTTGGGTGTTTTCTAGTAAATCCATCATCAATAATTGCCCCGACAATACTTGGCCAATTTGAGTGATTATCTTGATGGCTTCGTTGGCTTGTAGGCTACCAATAATGCCTGGCAAAATACCCATCACACCCACCGTGGCACAATTTGGTATTTCAAAATCGGTAGGTTTTTCTGGAAAAATACAACGATAACTGGGGCCATTTTGATAATTAAAAACCGAAACTTGCCCCTCGAACTGGTGAATCGCCCCATAAACAAAAGGAATATTGAGCATCACACAGGCGTCGTTGATAACATAGCGTACCGTAAAATTATCGGTACAGTCAATCACCAAATCATAGTTTTTGAGAATATCGAGGGCGTTATCTCTGACCAATGCTTTTACATAAAACTGAAAAGAAATTTCGGGATTATTTTTTTGAAGACTTTCAACGGCAACTTTGGCTTTGGGTTGGCCAATATCTTGGGTACGATACAAAACCTGTCTTTGTAAATTGCTGATTTCCACAACATCAGGGTCGATAACCCCCAGTTGGCCAATGCCCGCTGCCGTAAGATACAGTAAAACAGGGCAACCCAAGCCCCCCGCCCCTACTACCAAAATCTTCGCATTTTTTAGGCGTAATTGCCCCGTTTCGCCAATGCTAGAAAGCGATAAATGTTTTTGATAACGCTGGCGTTCGGAGACTGAAAGGGGCATTTTGGAATTCTATTAGAACTAAGGCTTAAATCGTTCATATACTTCTGCTCCTGTTTTAGGGTCTTTGCCCCAAAGTTCTACCGACAGCACCTTGGGAATGATATGGCCTGTTTCTTCCATATTTACAAAAACTCGCTGTAAAATATTCATTTTTCCATTAATCATAAACATAGCCACAGGCACGCCCTTGGCATCTTGTGTTATTTTAAACTTTCGTTTTTTGTACGATACCAACTCGCCCTCAAAGGCGTTAGCTTCGTTGAGCCAAGGCTTAGTTTCTACCCCAAAGCCTACCGTTCTTTGAATAAAACTAAGGTCTTCTTTTTGGCTTTTTTCGGCATATCTTATCCAATATATTTTTAGGGGCTGTTTGGGATTTATTGTTTTGTTGGGCAAAAGATTAGCATCATAAACGATGGTATTGATATTGGGCGTTCGTTGGATATAAAACAAACGAACATCAGAAGGCGGTGGCACTGGAAATTTGTCGGCGGGCGTAATTATTTTGTTTTTCTGCCCAAAAACGGCAAGATTGATAAACAGAAAGAAGAAAAGCTGAATAAATTTCATGGTTTGATTGAATAGGTTTTGTTTTTTAGGTGCTGAATTAACCTCCTTTTGGAGGGGGAATATTTAATTTCAAATAACGTAAATTGGTAAAATTGGTCTGACACATTTTTACCGTAATGTCTTTAAAAACAGGCCAATAGCGAAGGCTAACAGCCAATTGCCAGAAGCCACTTAGGCCAAATTACTTGGTTTTTACAAGCATATCAGGGTTTATTTCAGACACTGACTTACAACCCGCCAGTCGCATGGTTAGTTCAAAATCGGCCATAAAATGCTTGATAACGGCCTCAATACCTCGCTGACCGTTGAGGGCAAGGCCATAAATATAAGGACGACCGATACAAACCGCCCTTGCCCCCATGGCCAGTGCCATAAACATATCTGCCCCGCCTCGTATGCCGCTATCCAACAATATGGGTACTCGGCCAGCAACGGCTTCTACCACTTTGGGCAACGCCTCGAACGAGCCAATAGAGCCATCTACTTGGCGGCCTCCGTGGTTAGACACCACAATACCGTTCATGCCGTGGTCTAGGGCTTGGCGGGCATCGTCGGGGTGTAGGATTCCCTTCAAAAAAATGGGCAAAGTGGTTATTTCCCTCAAAAAAGCTAGGTCGGCCCATGTCAAGGCAGGGTTAGTGTAAAGGCTAGTAAAAAGTTTTACGGCGGCCATGGGTCTGCCCGATTTAAGTTTCTGAAAAAACCCTCCCACTGGATAATTTTGCGTAGCTTTTATCAAACCTTCAATGGCCGAGAGCGTAAGGTTGGGCTTAATGTCCGAAACTTCTTTTAGGGATTCGTCCATTAATTTCTGAAAAACAGGGTCGGAGGTATATTGAGCTATTCCCTTGCCTTCCATAAAAGGTAAATGGCCAATTTCAAGGTCTTTGGTTCGCCAACCAAGCATGGTGGTATCTAGGGTTAGTACGATAGCCTTACAGCCACAAGCCTCCGCTCGATGCACTAGGCTGGTCACCAAATCTCTCGACTTGCTCCAATACAACTGAAAAAACCGCAAACTATCGCCCATTTCGGCAGCGGCGGCTTCCATAGGCACAGAGGCTTGATTAGAAAAAATAAATGGTGTTTGTGTAGCTTTGGCGGCACGGGCAGTGGCTAGGTCGGCCTCTTTATGTACCATCTCGGCAACGCCCACGGGGGCCAGCAACAAAGGCGAGGGCAGTTGGTGGCCCAACAAATTAACCGACGTGTCGCTCTCCGACACATTGCGTAACATTCGGGGTACGATTCGCCATTTTTCAAAACCTTGGCGATTGGCCAATATCGTTTGCTGGTTACCCGCCCCGCCCACAATATAAGCAGCGGCCTTGGTGTTCATCTTGGCAATAGCAGCTTGTTCTAGGGTTTCAAAATGAGGACTAACCGTGGAAACTTTACCCGAAAACCCATCAAGATAGATTTTTTTCTGAAAATCAACTGCCGAAAATTTTATCATAGTGTTGGTAGTAGTGCTTTGCAATTTACTAAAAAAACGATGTCTTTTTTAAAAATCATACCGTTGCAAAAGACAAGGTTTTTAGGTTATCGAATTATATTTTTTTCCTTCGTGCAACATTCTTTATCTTGCCAACATCTTATTACAAAAATCAAAACATCTATTTTCCCCCAACCAAAAGACATGAAAAAAATTATCCCTTTTGTTATTGTTATGATGATAACAGCAACAAGTAGTTTTGCCCAAGCCACTCGTGAGTTTCAATTAAAGAATTTTGATAAAATAAGCATGGGAAGTGCCTTTCATATCGAAATTAGACCTGGGGCTTATAAGGTAATAACTTCGGGCGACCAAGACGACCTCGACGAACTTGAAGGTTTTGTGTCGGGTTCCACCTTGAAATTAAAATTTAAGAATGACAAAAATTGGAGCTGGGGCTATAAAAACCGCAAGCGTATCAATGTTGTTATCCTATTGCCTCAACTCAAGGGCATAGATCTTTCGGGGGCTACCACCACCACTATCGAAGGTTTTAAGAATGTCGAGGTTTTTGATTTTGAAGTTTCAGGGGCTAGTAAAATCAATGCTAGTTTTACGGCAAAGCGAGTAAACCTTGATATTTCGGGAGCATCAACGATTAATCTTTCGGGTGGGGCAGAGCAAATGGGAGGAGAAATTTCGGGGGCAACCACCTTTAGGGCAGGCGATTTTGTGGTAAAAGAAGTTCGTCTTGATATTTCGGGGGCGAGTTCGGCCAAACTAAACGTTACTAAAAACCTAAAAGCCGATGCTTCGGGGGCAAGTAGTATTCGATATACAGGAAATCCCGAAAACGTAAACACCGATACCTCTGGGGCAAGTTCGATTAGGAAAGAATAACGATTTAAAAAAGATTAAAAGATTTGACAACTTTCAAAAAGTGGTCAAATCTATAACCATGGTTATCAGTATTTTATTTGTGTTTCAGTAATTCATCAAAAACTTGTTTAATCCTAGGGTCTGATGGCCGAGGGGCATCTG
>JAYWHL010000084.1:0-13023 GCA_043777715.1 Cytophagaceae bacterium
AGAAACATCAGGCAAGACGCCAATGGCTCTATCCGAAAACTAAAAAATGATGGCGTATCCGAAGACGATGTGAAAAGAGGGGAGGAGCGTTGTCAAAAAATGACCGACGCTTTTGTTTCAAAAGTTGATGCTACCTTCGCCGAAAAAGAAAAGGATATTATGTCGGTTTAAGATAGGTTTTTTGTTCGCCACTTAATGCTTACGCTTGCTCAGCTTAAAAACCGACTATCTTCGTATTGATATACCAGCCAAAACCATGCCACAAAAGTACCCAGTAGGCTTACAAGATTTTTCGGAAATAATAAGCGATGGCTATGTTTACATAGACAAAACGCACTTTATTCATAAACTGGTCAATGAGGGTAAATACTATTTTCTATCTCGTCCCCGTCGTTTTGGTAAGTCCTTGTTTGTAACCACGATGGATTATTTGTTTAAAGGCAGAAAAGAACTTTTTGAAGGCTTATTCATAGCCGACAAATGGGATTGGAGCAAAACAAATCCTGTAATAAAGATTTCATTTAGTAATATTTCGCACAAGGAAAAAGGACTTTCGCAGTCAATTAATGATAGTTTAGGGCAAACTGCAAAGGCTTATGATATTGTTTTAGAAGAAAATACGAATAGTTCTAAATTCAAAGAATTAATAGAAAAATTATCAATCAAAGCAGGCAAAGTAGTGGTTTTGATAGACGAATACGACAAGCCCGTTATTGATTATTTGGGCGAAGACACTCCAATGGCCATAGCAAACCGTAATGTCTTAAAATCGTTTTATTCGATACTCAAAGATGCCGACCCATTTTTGAAAATGGTTTTTATTACGGGCGTTTCTAAATTCTCTAAAGGGTCTATCTTTTCAGATTTGAATAATTTGAAGGATATTAGTTTAAATCCTCATTATGCAGGTATTTGTGGCATAACTCAAACAGAATTAGAAGGTTATTTTACCCAAGAATTAATTGATTATGATGCTCAAAAAATCAAGAAATGGTACAATGGTTATTTTTGGAAAGGGCAAGAAAGGGTCTATAATCCATTTTCGTTGCTTAGTTATTTTTCAGATGGCGGTGGCGACTATATCAACTATTGGTTTGCATCAGGGACGCCTACTTTTTTGGCTAATTTATCGAAAAAGTACCAGCAATATGATTTTGAACTGCTAAAAATAGATGCCACTCAACTTGATGCTTATGATATAGAACAATTGCAGTTGATTCCGCTGATGTTTCAAACTGGTTATTTGACCATCAAAGAATATGATGCAGAAGATGGGCTTTTTACCTTGGGCTATCCAAACGAAGAGGTCAGAAAATCCTATTTGGGCTTCTTGGCAAATGCCTATACGGCCAGTCCAGTTGGTTCAGTAACAGTATTGGCCACGGAAATTCGTAATGCCTTGCGTATTGTAGATTTAAGAAAAGTAGAAAGTATTTTCAATACCATTTTTAAGAGTATTCCTTATCAGATTTGGCAAAATGAAAATGAACACTATTATCATGCCCTGATTCATTTAACGTTTAGACTGTTGGGTATCTACGTAGAAAGCGAAGTACAAAGTGCTGATGGTCGTTTAGATGCTTTGGTTCGATTAGAAAAGCAAATTTATTGTTTTGAATTTAAGTTAGACGGTTCTTCAAAAGCAGCACTTCAACAAATCAAAGACAGAGGGTATTTACAGCCGTATTTCCACCAAGGAAAGATTTGTATCGGCGTAGGTATTAACTTTTCGACGGAAAGCAAAAAGGTAGAATCTTTGATTTGGGAGGAAATTGAGGGGTAAAAATCCTATTTAGATTTGATACTTGTTTAATAATGTTCGCTTTAAGCGATTGAAATGCTTTGACAATAAACAGTAGTGATTTTGTAAATCTACTCTTTCGCTTTGTTTACCAAAGTACCGCCTAGTAAAAACATCTACCCGAAAACAATACGCCAATTATGAAATTTGTTTGGCAACGTCTAACGTGTCAATCACTTATCAATAATCTATATTCTTTACTTACTTCGTCTTTTTGGGGAGTGAAGTCATGGAAAATACAAGGATAATCGGGGATTATTTATTCTTGGATTTGGGTACATACACATAATCTAGGGGCAAAAGCTCTCCTAGTTTTTCAAACCCCCATCTACCCTCAACCACCAAGGCCAAAGGGTCAGGCATATAGCCATTAGCTCCTAAAACAGCAGTGCCTTCTTGTAAATGAGCAATAGAAATTTGATATTCTTGCTTTACAGGTCTTTCCATCAGTTGAGGTTCTTCGTTTTCGTTGTAATAAGTTACATAGATGTAATCATTAAAAGTTAAGAAAATGTCATTCTCTTTCTTTTGTAAAATTTGGTCATCAGTGTAAGGTGTTCTAACCAAATATTGAACATATTTTGAAAACATGGGTGCAGCTAATTTTTGGGCAATCGAGTCAGCAACCACATTTTGGTCATTTCTTTTCTGTCTAATCAGTTTTTGAAACGTAAACCCTTCTGCCCGAGTGATACGGTTAGTCAAACTATAAAGAAAGTGGGTACTAGAGCCTAAATATGCCTTTTGACGATTTTCTTGCCATTTTTCGATTTGCCTTTGGCTACCTTTCATTTCTTCAAAAAAAGGATACCCCAAAAGTGTAACATAATTCTGTTTGAAATTATAAGTAAATTCTTCAAGTTGATATTTAATTACATAACCAAGGGCTTTGTTTTCGACCACCAAAACATCTTCGGCATTTACTTGTACTTGGGCAGCATCTTGGTCTTCTACAAACCAAATAGAGCGGGGATTTTTGAGTTTACAAGTCTTGGAAAAATTGGTTTTACCGATAAAGTTATCCTTAAACAATTCATAATATTGTTCAAACCCATTTTTCATTCTCCGAATATTAATCGCTTGAAGCTCATTTATTTTAGGATTTAACAAAATAACAAGTTTTGATTTTAACGTATCCACTTTTACTTGGAAAGAAAGCGTTTCGTAACCTATAAACGAAACTACCAAATCATAAACTCCAGCTTTTTCTATTACAATAGCAAAATTACCGTTTTCGTCAGATTGTGTTCCTTTGGTAGTATTTGCAAAAAAAACATTGGCAAATGGAATGTTTTTTCGAGATGTTGTTTCTTGAACCTGACCTACCAACTTAAACTGTGCATCGGCTTGTTGGATAATCAAGGTAAAAAGAATAAAGCTAAAAATTTTCATATCGTAAATACATTAGATTAAATTGAGATTACCTGTAAACGATGCCGTACTTTTCGGCTCTTATCACAACTTTTTTTAGATTTGGTAACAAAAACTCTCCTTTCGTGCTTTGTTTACCACAGTACCGCCTAGTAAAACACCTATCCGAAAACAATACGCCAAATATAACGATTTGTCTAGTATTGACTACCTTACCTAAGTCTTAAAAATAATTTTTATACTTCACATTTTTCGGACTTTCTACTAAAAATCCGAGTAATAATTTGTAGAAAATAAACGCTATAGGAACGCCTCGAATAAACTTCCACATTGCTTTGTAATCCCCCAATTTGATAAAATCAAGGTTTTTTTGCAAAAATGATTAAATTGAAAAATAATTTCATTAAAATTTATCAAAATGAAGAAAACCCTTACCCTTGCCTCATTTTTGTTGTTTTCGATGTGTATCAATGCCCAAAAGAAAGCACTAAAAGATTCCCAAGCTCCTTCTAATCAATTGATGTCGGATTCAAAAATTGAAGGACTCCGAAAAGAAATGATTGATGAAATTGACAAAAAATCCTTGTTCACGGCTCAACTCAATGACCAACTTTTTAGCTTTGCGGAATTAGGTTTTCAAGAAGTAGAAACCTACAAATTATTGACCAATCTCCTTGAAAAAGAGGGATTTACGATTGAAAGAGGGATTTCTGGGATTCCAACGGCTTGGATGGCGAGATGGGGGAGTGGAAAGCCTGTTATTGCCGTAGGTTCAGATATTGACTGTATTCCAAAAGCCTCGCAAAAACCTGGCGTTGCCTACCACGACCCAATCGTAGAAGGGGCTCCTGGACACGGAGAGGGGCATAATTCAGGGCAGGCTCTCAATATCACCGCCGTATTAACCTTGAAAAAAATCATGGAACGTGAGCATATTTCTGGTACGATTATGCTTTGGCCAGGTGTTGCCGAGGAGTTGGTGGGTGCAAAAGCGTATTATGTTCGTGATGGACATTTTAAAGATGTTGATGCCTGTATTTTTACCCACGTAAATTCAAATCTTTCTGTAAAATGGGGTGATACAGGCTATAATGGCTTGGTTTCGGTAAAATTTAATTTTGAAGGCGAAGCTGCTCACGCTGCCATGAACCCGTGGAGAGGTAAATCCGCTTTAGATGCCGTGGAATTAATGAATGTAGGTTGGAATTATAAACGAGAACACCTCGGACTCACCCAACGGTCGCATTATGTGATTACCAACGGCGGCGACCAACCCAATGTTGTGCCTTCAAAAGCCCAAGTTTGGTATTATTTCAGAGAAAGAACGTACCCTAAAATCAAAGAATTGTTTGAGTTTGGCAAAAAGATTGCCGAAGGAGCAGCCATGATGACAGACACCAAAGTAACCCACGAAATTGTGGGTTGTGCTTGGCCTGGGCATTTTAATAAACCCATCGCCGAAAATACCTTTGAACATATTAAGCGTGTAGGTTTACCAACATGGTCGATTGAAGACCAATTGCTGGCAACCGCAACTCAAAAAGAACTAAATGCTCCTTTGAAAAATGGATTAGCCACAAAGGTTGATTCTACTACCGAGCCGCAAGTAATAAAAATGGGTGGAGGTTCTGACGACATTGCGGATATTTCTTGGACATTGCCGACCATCGTTTTGGGTTATCCTTCAAATATTCCAGGTCTGCCAGGGCATCATTGGTCAAATGCTATTTCTATGGCAACACCCATTGCCCACAAGGGTTGTACGGCAGGGGCAAAAGTGGAGGCTTTAACTTTATTAGATTTATTCGTAAAACCTGATTTATTGACAAACGCTTGGAAATATTATCGTGAAGAGCAAACTCAAACCGAAAAATATGAGCCTTTAATTGCACCTAGCGACAAACCTGCCATTACGATTAACAGGGAAATTATGGAGAAATTTAAACCTGAACTTCAAAAATTTTATTATGACCCTACAAAATTCAAGAGTTATATGGAACAATTAGGCATAAAATATCCAACGGTTAGATAGCTAAGTAGTTCCACCTAATCCTCCCTAGTAGGGCTACGATTAGGACACAGAATTATTTTTTTAGCAAAAGTGGCTCACTAACCACTTTTTGCTAAAGCAATATTCTTAGATAAATCTCTATGGTATGTTATATTTCAATATTGGTTTTCAATGCCTTTAAAAGCCCTTCTCTATTGGAGAATGGTTTGGGATGAGGTAAATTAGGAAATTGTCCACTTTTCCGTGGTTGGTGGCTCACCAACCACCTTTGCGAAAGCAATATTCTCAGACAAATCTCTATGGTATGCTATATTTCAATATTGGTTTTCAATGCCTTTAAAAGCCCTTCTCTATTGGAGAAGGGTTTGGGATGAGGTAAATTAGGAAATTGTCGATTACTCAGGGCGAAAGTAAAAAATAGATTATAACTATCTGTTTATCAATGATTTATCCGTATTTATTGCTCTTTTTGTATTTGAGACTATCGGGGAATTAACGAACAGGTCAAAGGAAAGTCAATCATGATTTATTTTAGACCTTCTTTTCCGTGGTTGGTGGCTCACCAACCACCTATGCGAAAGCAATATTCTTAGACAAATCTCTATGGTATGCTATATTTCAATATTGGTTTTCAATGCCTTTAAAAGCCCTTCTCTATTGGAGAATGGTTTGAGATGAGGTAAATTAGGAAATTGTCCACTTTTCCGTGTTGGTGGCTCACCAACCACCTTTGCGAAAGCAATATTCTTAGACAAATCACTATGTTATCCTATATTTTATAGAATTATCCACTACTCGGGGCGAAAGTAAAAAATAGATTATAACTACTTATTTATCAATGGTTTATCTGTATTTATTGCTCTTTATCTATTTCTTGCTTTCGAGAGACGAAGTAGAGAAATTAAAAAACTAGGCAAAGGAAAAAAGATGAATAAGCAAATATCATTCCTGACTCAACTTTTGTTTGCCCGTTTCATAGCCAATGCCTATTACCCTCGATATATCGTCGGCATCAAATGCTTGAATATCAATGTTGAGGGGCTTTAGTGGTCTGATAATCGTTAGTTTTATTCTGCGTTTACCCTTCAAAACCCCCTCTGTTACAACCGAACCATCATCAGGCAAAAACTGATTGATGGTTTGGGCATAATCCAAATCTGCGTTTAAACATTCATTTACGGCAATATCCATTACCCTATCCACCAAAGCAAGTAGATTTCCATATCTAAAATACCCAGCATCAATTTCTTTGGTATGGCAAGCAATACAGACTATTTCTTCGGCGCCGTCCAAAATGGCTTGTTTAATGGGGGCAACGTCTCTAAGCCCGCCATCTAAAAATGCTTGTTTGCGGTGGCCTCCTATTTTTACAACGGGCATCAATATAGGAATGGCCGATGATGCCATGATATAATCTAAAAAATGTTCGGTTGATGGTTCAACGTATTCTATGTCGCCATTAATAATATCCACCGCCCCCACTTTTAGTTTGATGGGGCTTGCCAATAGGTTCTGGATTGATACGTTTTCATGGAGGAGTTCTCGGAGAGGGGCGGTATCTAGCAAACCTTCAAAATTACCACGCAAAGCTCCAAAGCCAAGTTCGTAGGTGGGGCGTCTTAGTGCCAAAGCATCGGGTGTATTTATTTTCTGAATCCAAAAATTGCATAAATCTTTGGCTGCTTTTGAGAGACTAACACTTTCAAAATCAATATGTTGTTTGCCGATATTGTCCACCAAAAAGCTGGCATTCATACTCCCCGCCGACACCCCATAGATGGCATCTGGCTCAAAACCTGATTCAAAAACGGCCTTGATTACCCCTGCCTGAAACGCCCCTTTTACAGAACCGCCAGCTAATACTAATATTTTTTTCATGTGTTTAGAGAAATTTTTTTGCTTTGTGCTTTATTGCTGGAGTTTGGTAACTGAAATTATCCTGCAAAATTTGCTTTACTTCTTCTGAAATTTCAGGATAAATCTTTGCTATTTTGTTTAAGATTTCTAACGAAAATGCTTTTACGGCCACACTTTCCTTAGAACTTTGGATAAAGTTAATACACAATTTGCAAAGGTGTCCAAGAAAATGTTCTTCTAAATCCATAAATTGTAAAAATCTCAAAATATTTCTTTTCGTTGCCACAGGGCAATCAATTTCTGAAATTTTTGCTATTAAAATCTCAAGATATGGTTTGGCTAAAATTGGCCTCTTCTCTATACATTTTGATAAAATGGCCGAAGCGTTTTGGATAACTCTAGGATTTTGGTCAAATACGTAATCTACTAATCTATCAAAAAGGCTAATGTCTTTAAAAATATCTTCAATAACCAAACGATGATTTTGGGCCTGATATTTTTGTTGAAGTTGTAATTCTAAATTCATCGAAATAGATTTTATTAAGTAGTCCCTACAAAATAATCCTGTTATCCTTTTTCTATAAATACCTGATAACGTGCAGTTTGTAAGTCCTCCCTACTGGAGAGAATTTTGGTGAGGCTATTTATATCAAAAAACGCAAGACTAATGCCTTGCGTTTTTTTAAGTTTTTAATCGAATTTTGTTAGGATTAAAGAGTTGCCAAAACGGCATTCATATTTCTAACTGCGGTAGCTGATTTTTCAAAAGCTGCTTTTTCGGCATCGTTCAATTGATAATCAATGATTTCTTCCCAGCCTGTTTTGCCTAATCTTACGGGTACGCCCAAGCAAATATCGCTCTGACCATATTCGCCTTCCAAGGCTACACAGCAAGCCATTATTCGTTTTTCGTCTCTGATAATAGCCTCTACCAAGGCCGCTCCAGCCGCTCCAGGTGCATACCAAGCCGATGTGCCTAGCATTCCTGTTAAGGTTGCACCGCCTACCATCGTATCGGCGGCTATTTTGTTAAGGGTTTCTTCGTCAAGGAATTGTGAAACAGGCACACCGTTGTAAGTAGCCAATCGAGTTAAAGGAATCATGGTCGTGTCGCCATGGCCACCAATCACTGTTCCGTGAATATCGTTAATAGAAACATTCATGGCTAATGATAAATAACACTTAAAACGTGCCGAATCTAGCGTGCCACCCAAACCAATAATTCTGTTTCTAGGAATACCCGATGCTTGCAAAGCCAAGAAAGTCATGGTGTCCATTGGGTTAGAAATAATGATAAAAATGGCGTTTGGCGAATATTCTAAGGCACTCATAACCACCGTTTTAACGATTCCCGCATTAATACCTATCAATTCTTCACGAGTCATACCTGGCTTTCGGGGTAATCCCGAAGTTACAACCACGATGTCCGAATTGGCAGTTTTTGAATAGTCGCTTGTAGAACCAACTAAGGTAGTATCAAAGCCCAACAACGAAGCCGTTTGAAACATATCCAAAGCCTTACCTTCGGCAATTCCTTGTTTGATGTCTAGCAAAACTACCTCATCGGCCAATTCTTTTCGTGCAATATTATCTGCACACGTGGCACCCACAGCACCCGCACCCACAACTGTTACTTTCATATTTAAGTTTTTTATTTGTTATAATTTCTAAACGCAAAATTAACTAATCTTTGTATTCGTATTTTTTTTAGCCCTATATTTCTGAAAGTTTTCGCATTGTTTTTTTTATTTTCTCTCTCAAAAACGTTTTTATTTTACCAAGAATGACCAATCAGGCTATTATTCAACAAATTATTGAGTCAGTATTTTTTAAAAATGCTACTAAAAAAGCTGGCAAATACACTAAAAATGTAGCCAGTATTGTGCATTTACTCAAGTTAGCACTCCAAAAACTTACGGGCGACCAAGTTTCAAAGTCAATTCCTGCCTTAATTTCAGAAAAATTTCAATTAATCGTCAGAATGTTGAAAGCATACTCCCAAGGTTCGTATCGGGTATTGCCACTCAATTCTGTCATAAAACTCATAGCGGCTTTGGTTTATTTTGTTTCTCCACTCGATTTTATCCCCGACCTCCTGCCTGTTATTGGTCTATCTGATGACATTGCGGTAGTTCTTTGGGTACTTAAAAGCATAGAAGACGACGTTGAGAATTTTAAACAATGGGAGGCAGGTATTCTTAAATAATCCTTTTTTGAAAATTATCCTGCTGATAATCTATTTCTTTTCCAATTAGAAATCTCTTGGGTTACTTCTTTTTTGGCTACTACTTTTACGGTTTTATCAAAACAATACGTTGCCAAAAGTGCCGCAATTTTTTGTTCGTTTTCTGTTAAAGTACGTTCTAGTTTTTCGGGACTGAAGTACAGGCTTATAAATCTTGTATCGAATTTTCCTTCAATAAATGCTTCGTGTTTCATTACAAATTTACAAAACTCCAAGGTCGTTTCTACGCCTACAATTTGGTATTCGTCGATAGCCCTTATCATTTTTTCGATGGCTTCCGTCCTATTTTCGCCATAAGTTATCAGTTTTGCAATCATGGGGTCGTAATAAATCGGTATGGTCATGCCCTCTTCCATGCCATCATCTACCCTTACGCCATTGCCTTGTGGTCTGCGGTAGGTAGTTAAGGTGCCTACATTTGGCAAAAAATTATTTTTGGGGTCTTCGGCACAAACCCTTATTTCTATGGCATGACCCAGTATTTTTAAGTCTTTTTGTGTGAGAGGAAGTGCCTTGCCTTCGGCAATCCAAATCATCTGTTTAACTAAATCGATTCCCGTAATTAGCTCTGTAACAGGGTGTTCTACCTGCAAACGGGTATTCATTTCTAAGAAATAATAGTTTAGTTCTTCATCAACAATAAACTCAACCGTGCCTGCACCGTAATAATCACAAGCCTTGGCAACTGCAATGGCACACTGCCCCATAGCTTCTCTTACTTCTGGGGTTAAGATGCTTGAGGGTGCTTCTTCAACCACTTTTTGATGGCGTCTTTGAACAGAACAATCTCGTTCAAAAAGATGTACGATATTCCCGTGTTTATCGCCAAGTATCTGAATTTCAATGTGTTTGGGAGCAATGATATATTTTTCAATAAAAACCGACCCATCGCCAAACGAAGCGATGGCCTCGCTCACGGCTCTATCCATTTGTTCGTCAAATTCCGCTTCGTTCATAACCACCCGCATACCCTTACCTCCGCCTCCTGCCGAGGCTTTGATTAAAATTGGATACCCAACTTCTTGGGCAATAATTTTGGCATTGCTTCGGTCCGTAATTGCTTCGTCCACTCCAGGCACTAACGGTACATTCATACTGCGAGCGGCTTGTTTTGCAGCAATTTTAGAACCCATCATGTCTATACTTTTGTGAGATGGCCCAACAAATAAGATACCTGCTGCTTCGGTAGCTTTAGAAAAACCAGCATTTTCTGACAAAAACCCATAACCAGGGTGAATGGCATCAACGTTAAGTTTTTTTGCAATTTTAATTATTTTATCTCCCAATAAATAACTTTGGCTCGACAGGGCTGGGCCAATACAAACGGCTTCGTCTGCAAATCTAACATGAGGGGCTTGCCTATCTGCCTCCGAAAATACCGCCACCGTAGCAATACCCATCTCTTTGGCCGTTCGCATTATTCTCAAGGCTATTTCTCCTCGGTTTGCAATCAATATTTTTTTTATTTGTCTCATTCTGTGTGGGTTTAGTAGATAACCAGTTTGGTTTTTAGTATAGGTTAAAATGGTTTTATTTTTCGTCGAAAATCAGGTTTTTGCAAATGTACTAAGAATGATTTTTAGCTTATATATAGCTCTTTTTCCGTGGTTGGTGGCTTACCAACGACCTTTGCGAAAGCAATATTCTTAGACAAATCTTTGTGTTATACTATATTTTTTTCCGTTGTTGGTGGCTCATCAATGACCTTTGCGAAAGCAATATTCCTAGACAAATCTATGTGTTATTCTATATTTTGAAAATTGTTCAGTACTCAGTTAGAAAATCATAAATTATTTATAAAAAACTAAATTTTAACGCTTTGTATTCTTTGTGCCTTTGTGGTTTGTTTTGAACCTAGGCATAAGCTGTTTTAAATTTCCTTTGTAATTTTAGTAGGTTTCATTAAGCCAAAATACAAAGCCTTTTACTAATTGCCAAAATTAATTTGGTGGTCCAGTTTCTAACCATTCAAACCTTTTTGATGTTTACACTAAAATCTTTTAGCATTATTAGCAATGAATGTAAGAAAACAAATCCCTGCACAGTTTTATAATCAACAGTTACTTGATAGTGTTAGAGAAAAAGGAGATTTTTTAGCTGATAATGTGATAAACCAATTTGCAACGGAAAACTCTCCCCAGAAAATTAAGGACTTAATCGTTTGGCTTACTAATTCTACAAAATTAGATGATAAAAGTAATTATACCGTAGTTGATAATTTTATTGAAAATCTTGATTTCCCAGCATGGTTAAATTACGAAAAACTCAAAAAAGGCTGTGATTTTTTTGTTTTACATCAAGATTCTATCGCCGTTTTGCTCGGCTGTATGTCCTTGCCTTATTGCTATGCAGCAGCAAATGGGGCGATGGTTTTGATAAAATCTGAACGTATCAAAAACGATACTCAAAAACGCTTAGAAGAAACTGCAACTTTTGTTTTTGATTTGATGCAATTTAAATCTTGGCAAAAAAAGGCGGTAATCCCCAAAATTGCTAAGATAAGATTGCTCCATGCTTGTATTCGATTTTATTGTAAAAATAGCAAAGATTGGCAAAGCGAATGGGGTTTGGCCATCAATCAAGAAGACATGGCTGGCACAAATTTAGCCTTTAGTTATGTGATTATCAAAGGATTAAGAAAAGCAAATATCAAGCATAACGAAGCCCAAGCACAGGATTTTCTTTATACTTGGAATGTGATTGGAGCAATGCTGGGTGTTGAAGAACCGCTTCTGCCCCAAAACCTTCGACAGGCTTTTTTGTTGGACAAGGCCATTGCCAAACGGCAGTTTAGGCAATCCGAGGCTGGCCAAACTTTAACAAAAGCCCTTGTTGAAACCCTCGAATCGTTTGTGCCAAACCAAGCCGCCAAATCTGTACCAAGTGCCATGATGCGGTTTTTGTTGGGCAATCCGATGGCCGATTTGCTGGGTATTGCCCCAAGCCCGATTCAATCTAAATTATTGTCGGTATTACCAATGAAATTTTTGTTCAAAAATCCTCAAAAGATTTCATAAATTATTATGCTTGCATACCTTTGTGATAGTTTCTAAATTACTAAACAAAAATAAACATGAACTTTCAGGAAATAACAGAAAAAATTCAAGGAATGGCTGCTCAAAAAGGTGGGGTTGGCAAATCTATTAAGTTTAATACACCCGATGGTTTTATTACTATTGCTGCCGATGGTTCGGTTACAAATTCGGACGATGAATCTGATTGTACGATTGGCGTTGATACTAGCGATTTAAGTAAAATGATGACAGGCGACCTTAACCCAATGTCTGCATTTATGTTTGGTAAACTCAAAATTTCAGGAGATATGAGTGTTGCAATGCAATTACAAAACTTGTTTTAGGGAAAGCTCAATAGCTTAAATAATCTACAAAGGTTGTTTAAGCTATTTTGTTAATACGCTAAAATTTAGCGAGATACTAGCCTTTTTCTTCTATCAAAACTTGTCTTTTCCCTAATATGAACGATACTATTTGTGCCTTAGCAACCGCCCAAGGCGTTGGAGCAATCGCTGTGATAAGGGTTTCGGGGTCAAAAACTTTTGAAATAATGGCTCACGTTTTCAAAAGCAAAAATCTCGAAACCGTTCCTTCGCATACGCTACATTTTGGATTGATAAAGGACGAGCATCAAATTATAGACGAAGTTTTGGTTTCGGTTTTCAAAAATCCAAGGTCATATACTAAAGAGGATTCTGTCGAAATCTCTTGTCATGGTTCGGAT
>JAYWHL010000085.1:0-4581 GCA_043777715.1 Cytophagaceae bacterium
AAAAGTGCATTGCGAGAAGAAGCCACTCGGGCAGAAACCCAAACCGAAATCATCACAAATACAAACAGATAAGCCAAGTAGCCCAAAGACAGAAAACCAGTACGAAGCAACCAAGAACCGTCAAAAGCCATATCTGACTGCGTACCTATTAAAACACTGATAATCAACAGTATAGGCATAACCAAGCAGGCAATAATACCAAAGAAACCTAAGATTTTACCCCAAGCTAAATCTTGCATAGACACGCCTTGGCTTAGTAAAATCTGCAAGGTTTTTTCTTCTTTTTCTTGTGTAAAAGCATTAAAACAAAGAAAAATAATGAGCAAAGGCATTAAGATTTGTAGCACAAAAGCGACCGTTAATTCACCAAAACGAATCAACGAACTGGCATCTTGGGCGGCACTAAACACTGCATCGTTTTGTTTGTGTGCTTCCAGCTTTACGGACATACCCGTGAAGGAATCCGTGCCAAAATCCAAGAAACTCAATGGAGATTTTGGGCGATAGGCAAACGAACCATAATGGGCGGCACTGTGCGGATTTTTATTGCCTTGGTTTAGCCATAATTCGTCAGCAGATTTTGCTGCCGAAGCCCGCTCAGTTTGAATTTTTTGGTAATTCAAATACCCCACAATCGTAGCCGTGAGCAACAACAGCACGATTATGCCGCCCACAATCCCAAATCGGCGGTCTCGCCAAAGGGAGATAAATTCTTTTTTTGCGATGATTTTTTTCATTTTTCAAACCGTTTGCAAATACAATTTTTCTAACTCATTAGCCGAAATATCTTTGGCATCAATGACTGAAACCAAGTTGCCTTCTTTCATTATTCCAATGCGATGAGCTACCTCTTTTGCTCTGAAAATATCGTGCGTTGCCATTAAAACAGCCGTGCCGTTTTGGGCTAATTCTCGCAGGATTTCTGAAAATTCGTTGGCGGCTTTTGGGTCAAGTCCAGATGTTGGTTCGTCCAAAAGTAGGGCTTTTGCTTTTTTTGCTAAGGCAATGGCTATGCCCACCTTTTGCCGCATACCCTTTGAATAGCCCTCTAAACGTTGATTATGAGCGGTAGCTTGCAAGCCAGCTTTGTCCAAAAATCCACACAATGCGTCATCAGAATACTTATAACCAGCCAGTTGTGAGAAAAAGGCTAAGTTTTCGATACCCGTCAGATTGGAGTATAGCATTACCGT
Source organism: Cytophagaceae bacterium (assembly GCA_043777715.1). GTDB lineage: Bacteria > Bacteroidota > Bacteroidia > Cytophagales > Spirosomataceae > JAYWHL01. The sequence continues at coordinate 1,194 of JAYWHL010000085.1, forward strand.
TTCGGGGATATACGCTAAGTGTTTTTTGGTTTCGAGGGCATTTTCGGCCACCGAAATACCATTGATTTTTGCTTCGCCACCGCTTGGCTCAATAAAACCCAAAAAACAATTGATAGTCGTGGTTTTTCCTGCTCCGTTTTGCCCCAAAAGGGCAAAAATTTCACCTTCTTTGATGGTAAGGTTCAAGTCGTTGAGAGCAGTTTGCTCCCCGTATTTTTTGCTAAGGTTTTTTGCTGATAGCATTCGTTTTTGTGTTTTGTGTATGCAACAATGTTGCAAAAATACAAAAACATTCTTGTATATGCAACATTGTTGCATATACAAGAAACCAATTCTTCTAGGCCAAAATTTTTTATTTTTGGAGTTGCTGGCTTTGATATCGCTTGTTTATGAGTGAGGCTATCGGCAGTTAGCTGTGCTGGCCGACACTCGGTATTGGCTTGTTTTCCAATACATTCAAAATAGTGTAAGTCAGTTTTGATTAAGTACTTGTAAAAACCTCGGAACTTTTTTTTGAAAATCATCTCTTCTGATAGTCGTTCGTATTGTAAGGGATTATTGAGAGCCAAAAATCTTTAAATCCAATAAATTAAAGTTTTAAGTAGTTTTTTTCTAAATTTGAGTTCCTATCTACCCCCAAAAAATAATGAAAAAAACGCTTCTACTCTTTAGTTTTGCCTTGTTGTTTTCGATTCAATCATTCGCCCAAGGCCAGTTTAATATTATTCCGATGCCCGCTCGGATTGAGCCTCAAAAAGGCGTTTTTAAGTTATCGGCCAAAACGATGATTTTTGCCCCCGATGCCGACGCCTCTCTCCAAATGCTGATTACCAATGCTGTAAATCAGCTTAATAGCACTTCTAAACTAGAGATTCAGACCTTTTGGAAGGGTAAGGAATTAGACAATATGATTGTTTTTAAGGAAAACAATTCCCTCGGCGACGAGGCTTATAGCCTGAATATCAGCCCCTTAAAAATCGTGATTAATTACAAAAGTACCCGTGGGGGTTTGTATGCCTTGCAAACACTTTTACAGATTTTACCACTCGAATTACTCACGCCCTCTGCCAAAAATATACCTACTCAAGTTTGGGATATTCCAACGGTAATTATCGAAGACAAACCCCGTTTTGGATATAGGGGAATTATGCTAGATGCTGCAAGGCATTTTTTTCCTGTTACCGACATAAAGCGGTTTATTGATATTATGAGTTTGTATAAATTCAATACGCTGCATTGGCATTTGACAGACGACCAAGGCTGGCGGATTGAGATAAAAAAATATCCTCGCCTTACCGAAATTGGCTCTATCCGCAAAACCTCTATGTTGGGGCATTATCGAGACCAAAAGTTTGACGGCAAGCCGCATGGAGGGTTTTATAGCCAAGACGAAATAAAGGATTTAATACGCTATGCCGCTGCCAAGCAAATAACCGTTGTCCCCGAAATAGAAATGCCTGGCCATGCCGTTGCAGCTTTGGCGGCCTATCCAGAGTTTGGCTGTAATACCGATAAAATTTACGAAGTGGCTAGTTTGTGGGGCGTACACGACGACGTTTTTTGTCCTAGGGAATCGACCTTTAAGTTTTTAGAAGATGTTTTAACCGAAGTTATGGCTCTTTTTCCGAGTAAATATATCCATATTGGCGGAGACGAATGCCCAAAAACGCAATGGAAACAAAGTAAATTTTGTCAAGATTTGATGCGAAAAGAGGGCCTAAAAGACGAACACGAACTCCAAAGTTATTTCATCAAAAGGATTGATAAATTTGTGAGTTCAAAAGGCAAGTCTATCATAGGTTGGGACGAAATCCTTGAAGGCGGGCTTTCGCCCAATGCTACGGTGATGTCATGGCGGGGCGTTGAAGGCGGAATTGCAGCCGCCAAACAAAACCATGACGTAATAATGTCGCCAACTACATTCAATTATTTAGATTATTATCAGGCCGAACCTGCCACCGAACCCTTGGCCATTGGCGGATTTTTGCCCATCGAAAAAACCTATAGTTTTGAACCCGTATCCGACGAACTTAGTGCCGAACAAGCTACAAAAATAATTGGCGTACAGGCTAATGTTTGGACGGAATACATTGACAATGAGGCGTATTTGGAATACATGACCTACCCTCGGGCTATTGCCGTGGCCGAAGTGGCGTGGTCGGGCAAGGGCATGAAAAACTGGACTGATTTTGCTTATAGACTTCGCCAACATTTTAAGCGACTTGAACTGGCAAAGATAAATTTTTCGCCAAGATTTTTAGACGTAAAAGCCACGCCAAGTACGGCTAACAACAAAATGATGATTACGCTAAGTAGCCTAGACTCGTCTGCCGAGATTCGATACACCACCGATGGAACCGAACCAAATGCAAATGCTACCCAGGCTTTTGCTGGAATTGTATTAGATAAAAACACCATTTTGAAAGCCAATATTTTCAGAAAAGGCAAGGCTGTTGGCAAAACCCTTACCAAATCGTATCTTATCAACAAAGCAACGGGGCATACTTATAGCCTTGTCAATCAACCAAAAGGATATACTGGCGGAGATACCTACGGCCTGACCAACGGCATAAAAGGTACGTTGGCCGAAATGGCAGGTTGGGTAGGTTTTAGCGGCAAAGACCTCGAAACCGTGCTAGACCTTGGCCAAGTGCTTGATATTAACACCCTTACCACCAATTTTAACCAAACGCCCTGGGCATGGATTTTGCACCCCAAAACACTGGAAGTGAGTATTTCGATAGACGGCCAAACGTTTACAGATAAACAAATGGCTACTCGAAGTACTAACGATGTGAGTACTTCAACTATCGAAACTCGGAAATTGAATTTTGGAGGTAAAAAAGCCCGTTATGTAAAAATAAAAGCTGAAAACTATGGCAAAATACCCGTTGGCAACGCTGGCGAAGGCCAAGATGCTTGGTTATTTTGCGATGAGATAGAGATTGAGTGAGTGGCTTTCAGTTAATGCTATGGAAACTAGGTGTAACGCAATTCGGGAGAATTGCATTACATTTCATAAAATTGTTCAGTACTCAGGTCAATTGTTTTTTGAAAATTACCAAAACCAAAAATAAGACCTTGAAATTATTGTAAAATGATTGCCAAGGGGAGAATACTCAATAAAAGGCCGTAATTTTACATTTTATGCCTCAAAATATTACCATGTCAAAACAACGAACAATTATTCCTGCTCATGATTTAAGGGAATTATACGGCAATCTTGAAGTTTATGACGGCTTGTCAGAAGAAAATTTGGCTTATTATGTGCCTCTTTTTGAAGCAAAAATCAAAAAATTAGAAATGACTCTCGCTATTTCTAATGCTTATAATGACACGTTTTTTTTACTAGGCCAAACGGGTACAGGCAAAACAACAGTGGTTGATT
>JAYWHL010000086.1:0-4576 GCA_043777715.1 Cytophagaceae bacterium
ACTTTTCGGCAAGGAGTCGCCAATCTTCTTGATGGCAACAGTTTGGCTGGCAGTTTTAGGTATGATTATAGAAATGGCGAAGGGTTTATGTTTAAGAGCCAAGATGGCAAAAGCAAGTTTTTGTACTTTAAGAAAATCGAAAAACTATTGATGCTAGGCCCCAAAGGCGATACCATTACTTTTGAGCGTTTGCCCAATAAGATTTTGGCAAGGCACATCAACCAACACTTTTTTGATGAAAACTATGCCCCCTTTGATACCGATTTTGAAATAACCGTACCCATTTATGTGCTTGACCAAGAGCATTTATACCCCATGGCTGATGTAAAAAGGGGCTTTTGGGGAGGTTTGCCCAATCTTGTTTTTGTAAATAGCCAAACTCAAAAAGAGAGTAAATGCAGCGATTATAACATAGAACAAAGCCTAAAAACATTTTTAGAAAACCAAAAAAAGGAAACAAAAACCAAATAATCAAACAAAAAACATGAAAAAGCATCTATTGGTATTAGTAATGAGTATTGGCTTAGGCCAAGCTAGTTTTGGGCAAACGGGTATAAAATTGGGAGGAAATTTATCAAGATTTGGCTGGAGCCCAAACAGAGATGCAGGCCTTATTAAGCCTGTGGGGTCGTTTGTGTTGGGTTTTCAGGTAGGGGCTTGGCATAAATTTGTACTTGGCGACAAAACAAGTATTGGCCTAGAAGCAGTATATGGCCAAAAGGGAGATAATTATGCTGGAGAAACAACACTTTCTAACATCAATATTCCCTTGTATTTAAACTATGACTTGAGCGACAAATGGAATACTCAATTGGGCATTGCTGGTAATTATACCTTTGAAAAACCCATTATTGGTTATTTAAAACCCAAAAATCCTCATTTGGGTTTGTTGCTGGGCTTAGGCTACAAAACATCAAATAAAATGTCTATCAATGCCAGATTTGAATATGGAAACAGCCAGCCCTTTTATGTTTATGACAGTAGTGTTTTTCCTAATTCAACGCCTGGAGTTTCGTTCAAAGACTTAAAACTAGACAACCGCATCAGAACTTTAGAAGTATCATTGTATTATACCTTGTCGGATAGGTAAGTCCCAAATATTTATCAATAATCCTAAAAATTACTAACATGAAAAATTATCAAAAATGGTTTATTAAATGCTGTTTGCTCTTTTGCATAGGATATTGTCAGGCTCAAATCAGTAACGTAAATCATGCTACTGGCACGCTGAGCTTGAGTGTACCACTTTATACTTTAACAGAAGGAAATTTGAGCGTTCCTATCATGGCTACTTATGATGGTTCGGGTATTCCAGTTGATGCCATGCCTAGCGAAATGGGTGTAAATTGGCAAATAAACGCAGGAGGGTACATTACAAGAACAGTACGAGGAATGCCCGACGAAAACTATCAAGCGGCAGGTAGTGCAGGCATTCCTAATGTAACCATTGCAGGGTATTTGAGTTCAAGCTATCCAGTAGAAACAAAGTATGGTTTTATTAGAGATTTTGAGCCTGATTTGTTTACCTTATTTTTGGGTGGACAAAGCATTAGATTTATGCTTAAAACTATTCAAAACCAAACAACAGTTGTCCTGTTAGATGACAATATAGATGTTAAAATTGATGCAGTTGTTGGGCCAGCTCCAGCTCAATGGATTTGTGATGGTACTTATCATCTAAATGAAATTATTCAAACCGTGTCTATAACTAACAAATTATCTAGCTTTGTTGTAACGGCTTCTGATGGAATAAAATATTATTTTGGAATAAGCCCAGATGAGCGAGAATTTGCTCTTTCGACCATTAGGAATGACGATAGAAACAACTTTTTGCCAAAAATTACGGGTAATAGGTGGGTGCTTTTTTCGCCTAATAAATGGTGTTTAAGCAAAATAGAATCTCCAAAAGGATTAGGAACGGAGGTCTATCAAACCATAAAGTTTAATTACAGTCGTAGAACAAGTCGAATCAATTATTTAAGTACTTCGCCCGATTATGCTCCGATTAATGCTCTTTGTGCGGAAATACCCAAAGCAAAGACGAACAGCGATGCCTTTACGTTTGAGTGTCAGTTGGCTAGTATTAACTGCGACAATTTTGATGTTATTTTTAACGACCCAAGTGTTAGCACACCGATTAATATTACAGGTTTAATCCTTGATTATCAAGCAAATCAATTTTTAAATTTTAACAGAAAGGATATTTCAGCCCCTCAATTTGCATTTTCGTCATATTATATCACATGTATCAATCCATCAAGTACCCCCGAACTAGAAATCAATCCGTTTGCTGGTTTTGAAGCGACAAAAGCACTGAATAACATCATAGTAAAAGACAAATTAACACAAAAAAAGCAAGGGTTTTATTTTCATCATAGCTATTTTAGCGAGTATAGTTTAAATAATGGCACAAGAGCGGAATATCAAGATAGTCGTTTGAACTTGTCAGGTATTTATTCAATACAATTTAATGCTGACAATAGCACTCAACTAATGGCTGGTTATTCGTTTTTATACAATGGCAAAACGCTAGCCCAAAGAACGTCTTTGGCAAGAGACCATTGGGGTTATTATAATGGTGCAGATGAAAATGAAGCCATTGGCGTAACTTATAATGTGCCAGAGGCAAGTTGTCAACAAGCAAAAATAGCTAATTTGAACCCTAGCCTAGCTTTTGCCCAAATTGGCTCATTAGCATCGGTAAGATTGCCTTCGGGCGGACAAGAAATTTTTGAATACGAATTACACAATTGTAGCAATTATGCAGACATAACAGGAAATGTAAACGTTGGGGGGCTTCGGATAAAAAATATTAGAAGCCTAGAACCAATTTTTGGAAATGAAACGATTACTAATTATGATTATTTTCAAAAAGCGAATCCAAGTTTATCTTCAGGATATTTGCACATTTCACCAATATATAAAACAACTAAAAATGGAATAAGCTATATTGACCCCAGTATTTATACGACTTTATTATCTCGTTTTGCAAATGCTGGGTATATCTCCTACGAAAATGTGCGTGAAGAAACGATTGGTAAAAAGAATGGGCTTAGCCAAACCTCAGGATATACAGAATATGACTTTTACACTAAACAGCCTTTGGCCCAAGTATGCGAATATGTTTACACATCAGCATTTACATGGGAATTGCAATGCAGAACTGCTATAAGTATTGATAATTCATCTTTTTCGACTTTTGATTTTGTAAATTATTATGACAAAGTTCCTTTGTTTGAATATTTACGAAGTTACCCTTTGGCTGTTCGTCATTATAATAGCGAGGGCATTTTACAACAAGAAGTAAAATATGTATATAGTATAGAAAGCTACTCTAGCGTAAATACAAGTACAAAAACGTTCAAAGCAGGCTTAAACCTTCCACCTTATAGCATTAATGTAAATGGTGGAGTATTGCAATCATTAACAAAACCACTAGCAACTGCAGGTACAATTGCAGGCTTAGTTCAACTTGTTCCAACACCGAATCCAATCGTAGCTATAGTCGGAAATGTAATTTCTATCGTTGAATTTGCGGTAGCAATTATTAATTTAATTACTTCGAGCTATAGCGACTCTTATTCTATTTATAACTACACGGTTTCTCCTAAAAAGATAAAAATGGATAAAACCATTACCCGCAGTTACGAACCCACAGGCACAAACCCCTTCGAAACCACCACGGCCTATTTTTATGAAAGTACCAAGCACAACCAAGTAACCAAAACCACTACCTACCGTAGCGATGCCTTGGGGGCTAATATGCCTATTTTGTCAGAACAAAACATAAAATATTCTGCTGATTATAACATACCAGCCAGCAGCACCGACCCCGTGGCCAAAGGCATTGCTGGCCTACAACAACGCAGTATGTTAGTACCCATAGAAACGCTCGTAAAACGAAAAAACAAAATTGTTGGGGGACAGTTTTTAGAATTTTATGCCGATACCGACAAACTAGGGCTACTCAAAGCCAGCCATTCTTTAGAATTATCTCAAGCCCTAAACAGCTTTGTAATGTCTGATGTAGTGGCGGGTAATATGACCAAACATAGTCTTTACAAAAAACAGCAAGAAATACTTGCGTATAATGAAAGGGGTTTAGCCAAAACTACTAAAAACACCACCGAAAACGGCACTACCAATCTTACTTTTGGCGTCAATAACTATTATCCAACCGAGGTGGCCTATACCAGTGGAGCTAAAACGATTACCAAGAAAAGCGAATATGCCACCCCATTATTTGGAGCAAGTAAAATAACCAATGCCGACAATAGCACCGTAAGTTATGTTTATGACGATTTGGGAAGAATCAAAGAAATAAAAGACCAAAACGGCTACCTTATCAAAAGCTATATTTACAACGAAAAGGCCATTGCTCCCCCAACTGATGCCATTGCTTTTGAGCTTTGGGGCAATGTGGGTACTAACATAAAATTGCAAGATTTGGCCAATGGCTCAACCGTATCGCTTGCGACAATTCCTGCCCCCGCACAGTTTCCAAGCAAAAAAGTTAGTGTTTATATTACCGCTCCAGCAGGTACAGATTTTGTAGAAATATCTATTTTAAACAATT
>JAYWHL010000087.1:0-4564 GCA_043777715.1 Cytophagaceae bacterium
CCTTCAAACCATGCTTCAACGCCAAGGTTTTGCCATTTTTCTAGTTCTAGGTTTAGCTCATTTTTACAGTTTTTGGTTTGCAATCCCAATGAATTTCCCACTAAATAAACAAGGTCTTGGTTTTGATATTGTGGAATATAAAACTGATTTCTGAAATTAGCGAGTGGGTCGTGGAGGTCGAGTTGTTGTGCTTGTGATAAAGTCATTATTTTTATTTGAGTAAGAACCACAATTTAGGCCAAAATTTTATCATAAAAAAGCCCCTGTAAATTCAGTTACAAGGGCTTTTTTATGAATATTCTGATTTTAGTTATTAACCGTAATTGGGGAAGAGTAGTATTGGAGTTTGTTTTAATACAACATTTTATTATTGCACCTACCAAATAGCAATTTCAATAACATTCGGTAATAGGTTTGATATGGGGGTATCTTGTTTACGAAAAAACAAATTGCTTGGTTTTCTGTATCTTTGTGTATTGAATATCAAGCAAAATTTAGTCCTAAAACCATTGATTATAGTATATGGAAAAATTTCATCAGTTACGCATCGATAAAGTATTAACTACTTTCCATGTCAAAGAGCGATTTGATTGTGAACAATTAAATCTTCTTATTTCAGCAAGTGGACAGATATCTACTTTTGAAGATACTACCCTTAATATAGCCCTTGACCGCTACCGACGAATTGGGCGGGGCTGGAATGAAGAAGAACTCAAAATGCTTTTTATTAGCACAATACTCAATCTAGCCGACCCATATATTCAAGACGTTTGTAAGCCGTTTTTTGAACGTCCGCTTTCTGGTAACGTTAATAATTATGAATTGAATGTAAAAACTGATTTTATGATAGCCTCGTATAATGAAGGCGGCGAACCAAAAAAGCCTTATTTCTTTTTACAGGAATTTAAACAAAAGCAACTTTGGGGCAGAACCGATCCTCAAGGCCAAATGTTGGCTGCCATGTTACTAGCACAAGAATCTAATGCAGATGGTGGCTATTTATATGGTTGCTTTGTTAATGAACGTCATTGGTTTTTTGCAACCCTCAAAGGTTTAGACTATTGTGTTAGTCCTTCATTCGATGCTTCCAAGAAAACTGAACTCCTCCAAATCGTTTTTATTCTTCGAAAACTCAAAGAACTGATTTTGAATCGTTGAAATAGTTTTTTGGTTTTTAACAACAAAAAAGCCCCTGCAAATTCAGTTGCAAGGGCTTTTTTATGAATATTCTGATTTTAGTTATTTACCGTAATTCCAATGGGTACACAAGTTGGTGGGGGACAATTACATACCACAGGCGTTAGGCTCACGGTTCGGTCAATGAAACAAGTATTGTCTGTTGCTGAATAAACCCTTACTGTAAAGGTTTGAGCCGTATTGGCTAGGGTGCTAATTAGTACACTATTGCTTGGAATGGCCGTTGGGCTTGCTGGCGTGGCAGTGCCTGTAAAAGAGTTTCCTGTTACGTATTGATATTTTTCATTAGTGAAGCCACTTAATTGTAAAATTCCATTACTTTGAGCCGTTGCCCCCGCACAAGTTGGGGGCGTAATGCTTGCTGTAACGTTGGTGGGTGGCACGCAACCTGTACTTACGCTCAAACTAGTAGTGGCTGTGGCCGTACAAACACCTGTTCCGTTACTGTTTTGAACTGATACAGAATAAACAAAACTTCCTGCTGTGGCTGGTGCGGTTGTACTTGGATTTTGGGTGGTGGCTGTAAATCCGTTTGGTCCAGACCATGAATAAGTCGTTGTTCCAGCAAGCAAGCCCGTTCCTGCACTGCTTAGGTTTACTGCCCCTCCTGTAATGACCGTTGTTGGACTAACACTTGCCGTAAGGTTTGTGATTGGCGTACAAGCTACTGCTACCGTTACACTCAAAGTACTTGTGGCTGTGGCCGTACAAGTACCTCCATTAGAGATAGTTACACTGTATGTATAAGTTCCTGCCGTGGCTGGGGCTGTGGTGCTTGGGCTTTGAATCGTTGAACTAAAACCACTTGGCCCAGACCAAGCGTAAGTCGTGGCGGCATCTGTACCTGTGGCATTGGCTGTTAGGTTAATGGCCGCCCCTCCCGCTACTGTACCTGTTGGGCTTTGGGTAATGGATACTGCCGTTGGCGTGGTACAGGTTGAATAAGCCACGTCAAAACTATGGTTGTTTTGTCCAGCACTTCCCGTTGTCAAGGCAATTGTTCCCGCCGAAGTGGCATCAGAATCTATCAAAACATTGCTACCAGCACCGATATTTGGACTGATGCTATTAACTCCCGATGTGGTTGGAAATTTAAGAATATAGCCCGTTCCAAACGCAATGTTTACACCATATTTAGCTGAGGCAGTACTTGTACCTGTGGCAGACGAAAAATAATAATTTCCGTTGGCATCGGTTACGGCAGTTGAAACGGCCGTAGTTGGAGCAGAAGCCAAGCAAAGTGTAACGGTAATACCGCTAATTCCTGCCTCGCCCGCATCTTGAATACCATCTTTGTCAGTATCTAGCCAAACACGGTTTCCGATTTCGATGGGGGGGATTTCACTTGTGATTTCCACATCACCTAAACCATTAGCTTTACCAAAAGCACCTTGAGTATTGCTGGGCGAAGAGTCAGTATATAAGTTATAGCCACTTATTCGAGAACCATTTGTATTGCTTAGTTTGTACACACCACCCGACCAAGCCTCATTATCCACAGGGTCCATTCCTACTACTAATACTTCCCCAGATGAAGGCCATAAAGCCAACCCTCCCATAACACCTTCGTTGTGGTGGGGGGTGGGATAGTTATTACCAAATAAGTTAGCGAAGTCTCCCCAATAAAATTCTCTTCCTTTACCGCCAGGCGTATTATTTACCAAAGTACCAGAAGTACCAGTTTGATAATATCCCGTAAAGGTTGCTCCTGTACCATTTGGAGAGGATGGCCCAGAGCCACTCCAGACACCATCTTTAAGAACTGGTGCCTGCGAAGACGAAGTAAGTGGCCCAACTTTTCCGTTGGCTTCTAATTCAAACTCACAATTTGTTGGATTTTTATAAGCTCTTAGAATATCTCCGCCAATAATACACGAATGAAATGTAGTGCCACTTGGAGGATAATTTTCTACTCCTGTTTGGTGGCCACCTCTATCCATAAAACTCATAATAACTGAACCGTCAATATCAAATTCAATATCAGCAAAAATAGGTTGAGGGTGGCTTACCCCTCCTGTACCACTACCATAATAAGGGCTTGTGAATTCTGACCATTTATCTGTCCAAGCATACCAACCATTTACGGGGGAGTCATCTCCCGAAGAGGTAGACTCTTTGTCGTAATTAAGTGGAAACTCAAAGGCTACGGTAGTTGCACTAGCACCACTTGGGTCTATTTTGTAGATGTATGCCCGTAAATCAGTCGCAAAACGTTTCGGATTACCTGATGGGTAAGTACCTGTTTCGCCAGTACAAACAACTCCTACGTATAAACTTCCACGATAGTATTTTAATGCAAAAGGGCGTGCTATACCATTGGCACAACTTTGACTTATCCAAGGCATTTGTGCGTTGGTATATTCTTTTACTTGTGTTGCCGTTGGTGTTACAGGATTGGTAGGATTTTGTAAGTCTATTTGATATATTTTTCTATCAAAAAGATTGACCGTATATAAATATTGTCCATCATCGCTTATGTCCAAATCACCCAACGAAACTTTTCCTACTTGCCCAAAAGCCGAGGGGTCATTACTAGGTTGGGTTTTATTGCTAGATAGCCCACGGTTGGATGTGTTACTACCAATTACCCCATTAAAACCCGAAGGTGTGGCAACATAACTACCAGCAGCTTGTGTTTTAAAGCCAAGGGCATCTAAACTAGTGAAAGTTGGAATTATATTATCCGCAGGAGGGCTTGTAGGGTCTATTTTGTAAATGGCTCCCGAACCATCGGGACCCATGCCTACATGGCGTTTCATGAAAGCTGATAAAAATACACGTTTAGCTTGCTTTGAATATGCTACACCCCATGTAGAACCAATTTGATAGGCATAGGCCAAATGAACTGGGTTGGGTGCAGAACCTCCTTGCATTTGTGGAACTCCAGTGCTATTGTAACTAAAATTTACAAAAGCATCGCCATCTCCAGAAGTTGATCCTTTTGCACCCCAACCATTTACATAACAGGGGACAAAAATAGTTGGGTTGGAGCTTTTTACGTAAAAGTCATTACTCAGCAAACCAAAATTATTACCGTTACTAGGAGCAGTTACGAACTGAATAGACGTTTTCGAGCCAGTTCCATTAACAGTTGAAAAGTCAAATTGCCCATTGACATTACAAGTAGAACTAGGAGGAATTATAAACTCTAAACGTATTGACCCACTGCACCCTGTAATCGAATAATTGGGAGAAGAACTTGTGGTAGAGATAGTTGTGCCACATAATGTTCCTAATGTATTGTAGGCATTGATAGTCAGACCAGCAATGAGAGGTTCCGAAGATTGATAAATGCCGTCACCGTTTCCATCTCTGAAAACTGTACCTGAGACTTGGGCGAAAGTGTAGGTGCTTGCAGCCAAAAAGA
>JAYWHL010000088.1:0-4560 GCA_043777715.1 Cytophagaceae bacterium
AATTTCTTTGGGTGGGAGGTCGTTTACGTGTAGTTTTATTTCTGTCAAAAAGCATAACGTTCCTTCCGACCCTGCTATCAACTCACATAGATTAAAAGGCTTGCCACCTTGGGTAAAAGGCTCGCAGTTCAACAACATATCGAGGGCATAACCCGTATTGCGGCGTTCGATGCTTGCCTTCGGAAACTCCTTTCTTATTTCTTCTTGATTGGCTGTATCGGAAAGCATTCGGAAGGTTTGCTCAAAAATTTGTTGCTGCAAACCTTCATAACCTTCTGATTTTGAGTTGAATACTACCTCGCTACCATCACTCAAAATGGCTTTTACTTCCAATAAATGCTCCCGAGTTGAGCCATATATTACCGAATTAGACCCACAAGAATTGTTCCCCACCATGCCCCCAATCATGGCACGATTGGCCGTTGAGGTTTCGGGACCAAAGAAAAGGCCGTGGTTTTTGAGGAACATATTCAGCTCGTCTCGCACCACGCCAGGCTGTACCCGAACCCAATGTTCAGCCTGATTTACCTCCAAAATTTGGGTAAAATGTTTAGATACATCAACCACAATGCCGTTGCCCACCACTTGCCCCGCCAACGACGTACCAGCCGTTCTTGGAATGATAGAAGTGTGGTGTTGATTGGCAAAAACAATGAGTTTTTTGATGTCTTGTACCGACTTTGGAATGGCCACGGCCAAGGGCATTTCTCGATAAGCCGAGGCGTCTGTGGCATAGAGCGTACGCATGGTATGGTCCAGAAACAATTCGCCATCAAGGCTTTGGGCAAGCTGTTTGAGGTATAAATCAGTCGGAATAATCGTAGAAAGCGTCATAAATTAGTGGCGTAAATTTGGACTTGCAATTTACGGATAAAATGACGAAACGGGGCAAAAAATCCTAAAACGACAGGCTTATCTTTTATTGATATACCCTTACAAAGTCTATCTCCATTTTTGCGGGAAATATGTTGGGGTCTATACCCTTGCTACCGCCCCAATTTCCCCCAACGGCAACATTCAACAAAAGATACATCGGATTATGAAAAGGCCATTCTTTGTCGGTTTTGTGTTCGTTGGGTACGGTTAGGTATTTTTGTTTATCAAGATAAAAATCCATTTTGTCGTTATCCCATTCCACAATAAAAGAATGAAAAACCGTAGTTAAATTTTTAATAAACAGTCGCTGTGTTTTTTGTGTGCCTTTTATGTGGTTATAGGCTGTGGTATGCAAACTTCCCACGATGGTATCGGGGTCGTAGCCCACGTGTTCCAAGATGTCTATTTCGCCACATTGTGGCCACCCCACCGTGTTTTGATTTTCTCCTAACATCCAACCCGCTGGCCAGATACCTCTTCCTTTGGGTAGTTTTGCTCTTATTTCTATCCGCCCCCGATTCCACGCAAACTTACCTTTGGTACTTAGTCTGGTTGAGGTATAGTCTTTGTCGCCTTGTTTTTCTTTTTGGGCAATAATAGCCAAAACGCCCTTGCCCACCATCACGTTTTGGGCTTTGGCTTTGGCGTAATATTGCTGTTCGTTATTGCCCCAGCCCCAGTCGCCCGTGCCAACATCATAGCCCCATTTTGTGCTATCGGGCAAGCCTTGATAGTTGAACTCATCGCTCCAAACCAATTTTAATTTTTTATTGATTTGTGCATTTGTTGTTGCTGTGAATAATGAAAATGCAAACAGTAAAAATAAGTTTTTCATTGAAATAATTAGGGGATAGATATAAGGACAAAGTAAATCATGAATGAACAAAGAACGCAGGGGGGCGGTGGATAAATATTTTTGTGAGTGATTTATAGCTATTTACCTGAGTACTGAACAGAATTAGACAATTACCTATCAATTACTATTCGAGTTTATACTTGTGAGGCGTGCCACGCTTTCAAAGCATGGTACGTTTATTTCAGAGAACTGGTAATGCTTTTTCGGTTTCTTCCAAATATTCTTCTCGTAGTTCTTCTAATACAAATAATGTTGGTGCGTCTGCAATTAATTTCACTCTTTTTCTTGCCATTACGCAATATTCGGGGCTTATGTCTGTTCCTACATATTGTCTGCCCATTTCTGTTGCAACTCTTGCAACTGTTCCACTTCCACACATAGGGTCAAAAACTATGTCGCCTTGATTAGTCCACGATTTTATATGGTCTCTAACCAATTCACAAGGGGATGGTGCAGGGTGTCCTTTTGCTTCTTGGTCTTCTTGTTTTTTGCCGACCACATATTCCCAAATGTTTCCTTTGATTTTTTTGTCCTTTACTGGCTTCGCAAGTTTTTCTCTTGTCTGCTCATTTTTTGAAAAATTTTTATACGTTGTTCCATTCAATTCTAAACCTGCGTGTAAACAGTTCACCATTAAGGGATTGTGTGTTTTCACAGTTCCTTTACTGAAAACAAACATAAACTCAAATTCATTATTATAACGTTTCCGATAGATTTGAGGAATTGGATTTGTCTTACGAAAAATCATTGTGTCGTGTAGATTAAAGCCAATTTGTTGAAAATAAAGAGCTTGCCTAAAACTTGTTCCTGTTTCGTTGCCTTCAATAGTTGCATCATTCACGACCCAAACAACAATACCACCTTGTTTGGTAACTCTGAATAATTCTTTTGCAATGTCTTCAAATGGAAAAACAAAGCCTTTGTAATTTCTTAAATTATCATAAGGCGGTGAAGTAACAGTAAGGTCAATAACTTCATCATCAAAATCTTTCATTACTTCAACACAATTACCTTCAACGATTTGGTTAATATATTTATCTAAACTCATTTTCATTATTTTAAAGTGAATAATCCATTGTCAGAGATTGAATTGATTGTCTTAATTCTACCTTCAATTTTATGAACTTTAATTAGTTCTTTCAATGCTTCTTTATGGCTCATTCGCATAATTTTTTCTCTTTCTTGTGCCAAAAATGTTAGTGCTTCTTCTTTTGCAACTGCAATACTTTCAGTTGCAACACCTTTTTCTATGTCCCAAAGTGGTTGAATTTTCTTTGAAAATGAAAGAATTACTTTATTGATTGCTAACCAATAATCAGTAGCATTTTTTGAAGGATTGAGTGCTTGAATTGTCTCAAATATAGTCTTCAATAGTTGCTGGGCTTTGGCTTGTCCTTCAACTTCTGAATAGGATAAAAGTAATGACAAATGTGAGTAGGTAAATATACAAATGTTTTGGGTTATGGCTTGTTGGTAAATTTGACTTGAAGAAGTTGGAAGTTGATAAATCGGACAAACAACCATTGCATAAGGTTTTCCACGTTTCCAACTGTGCATTGCTTGAACTTTAAAGTCTTTTTGATTTTTAGCTGTTCGGCTTAACCTGAATGCTTTTGCATCAGCAACAAAACTGTAGTCTTTTGCGAATGCTTAAACATCTGCTGCATCTGCTCGTTCTTTAAGCACCAAACTTTTAAGTCCTAATGCTGTGTAAGCTAATGAAAGTAAGCAGTCTGTATATTTTGAGTATAATTTTTCTTCGCTGGTATCGTGTCCATAGCTTTCTGGAATATTGCCACAAAGTCGTAGATGATCAATAAGCGAAGAATTACCATGTCTCTTAACTTCAACTTCTAACTCTTTTTCTAATTTTTCGGTGTCATTGCCAAAGTTACCACTCAATTTTCGGATTTCTTCAACCCAAAACTCTCGTCTTTTTATTGCTTTGTCCGATATTATTTTGCTCATTTATTATTTGTAAAATTACTGAAGTTAAAGGTACAAAAAATGTTTGTGAAGTTGGTTAGAATTGTCGGCAAACTGTCAATGGTTGAGGTTAAGGCGGCTCTCTGTTAGCATAGCCATCAATGTAGTTTTTATGAAAGACCGACCGCTAAATCTTACCTGTGAGGCGTACCTCGCTTTGAAAGCGTGGTACGTTTATTTCAGAGAACTACACAAATCCCCAAACCTTTAGTGTTTTTATGATAAACCTAATTCGTTTTTGGACAGATAATTTGATGCAAATCACTTATATTCGTTTTTACAACATAACCAAATATAGCACATGGACGCACGTTATCCCATTGGAGATTTTAAGTACGAAAAGCCTTATTCTTTTGAAGAAATTCAGAGCAAAATCAATGAAATTGCTACCTTACCCGCAAGGCTTAGAGTGGCAGTAGCTGGCCTAGATGCTCAACAACTAGACACACCCTATCGAGATGGTGGTTGGACACTCAGGCAGGTGGTTCATCATTTGGCAGACTCCCATATCAACGGATATACCCGTGTAAAACTAGCCCTAACCGAAGATAACCCCACCATAAAACCTTATGAAGAACAATTGTGGGCCGAACTGCCCGATACTTTCGACGTTTCGATAGAGGTATCACTCAATCTGTTAGAGGCCGTTCATACCCGTTGGGTGGTATTATACAAAACCATGACTACCGAGCAGTGGGAGCGTACTTTTTATCATCCTGGCAATAAAATGAGCTATCCGCTCATCATGCACGTAGGGTTGTATTGTTGGCATGGCAATCATCATTTGGCACATATTACTACGCTAAAAGAACAAAAAGGCTGGTAACAAAAAATCCCTTTAT
>JAYWHL010000089.1:0-4531 GCA_043777715.1 Cytophagaceae bacterium
GTGAGTGCCACAGGCGTAGTGAGTACTACACCGCTCAAAACTACCATAACAGATAGTAACGGAAAGTATTTGTTTGATAGCTTAAAGAAAGGAGACTACAAAGTGAAGTTTATTACCAGTAATCTCCCTGCCGACTGTAACAAATTAACACCAAAAGACAAAGGAACAGACGATACCAAAGATAGCGATGCCGACCCAGCAACGGGCTTCTCGCAAACCGTAAGTATTGACCCATCTGGAACAGGATTAATCAAAAATAATCCAACAGTTGATGCAGGTATTATCCCAGTACTAGGCTCGATTGGCGACTATGTATGGAAAGATAGAAATGGCAACGGAATCCAAGACAATACGGAACTTGCAGTAAAAGGCGTGAAAGTAGAACTGTATGTAGCTAATGCTCAAGGAGTACCACAAGGTGCGGCCATCAAAACAGCAACCACTGATGCCAATGGCAAGTATTTGTTTGATAGCCTAGACAAAGGCGATTATGTAGTGAAATTTATTACAGCAGGTTTGCCTGTTGATTGTGATAAACTAACGACGCCAAACAAAGGCACAGACCCAACCAAAGATAGCAACCCAGACCCAACCACTGGCCTAACGCCAAAAATAACGATTGACCCTGCCGACCCAACCAAAAAAGATATTACTACGGTTGATGCAGGTATTGTACCAATCTTAGGTTCTATCGGAGACTATGTTTGGAAAGATAGAAACGGCAATGGCGTACAAGAATTGGGCGAGTCGCCAGTGAAAGGAATGACCGTTGAACTCTACAAAGCTGATGCAAATGGTGTGGCTTTAGGAGGGCCAATCAAAACAATGGCCACCGACCTCAACGGAAAGTATAAATTTGATAGCTTAGACAAAGGCGATTATGTAGTGAAATTTGTTACGGCAGGCTTACCAGCCGATTGCAACAAACTAACCACGCCTAACAAAGGTGGCGACCCAAGCAAGGACAGCAACCCTGACCCTAACTCTGGCTTTACTCCTAAAATTAGTATTGACCCTGCCGACCCTGCCAAGAAAGATATTACCACGATTGATGCAGGTATTGTGCCAATCTTAGGTTCTATTGGGGACTATGTTTGGAAAGATAGAAACGGCAATGGTATTCAAGAAAATAGCGAACAGCCTGTAAAAGGTGTAACCGTTGAACTATACAAAGCCAGTGCCACTGGTGCGATTGTGGGAGGTGCTTTCAAAACTGCCACTACTGATGTGAACGGTAAATATTTGTTCGACAGCCTAGAGAAAGGCGACTATGTTGTGAAATTTGTTACAAGTAGCTTACCAGCCGACTGTAACAAACTCACCGACCCAAGCAAAGGCGGCGACCCTACCAAGGATAGCAACCCAGACCCAATTACTGGCCTAACACCAAAAATAAGCCTAGACCCTGCCGACCCAACGAAGAAAGACATCACAACGATAGATGCAGGTATCAAGCCTGATTTTGGCTCTATTGGAGATTATGTTTGGAAAGACGAAGACAAAAACGGCGTACAGAATGGTCTTGAAAAAGGAGTAAAAGACATAACCATTCAACTTTATAGAACCGATGCAGCGGGTGTGCCAGAAGCCACTCCGTACCGCACAACGGTAACGAATGCGAACGGTAAGTACTTGTTTGATAGTTTGCCGAGTGGTAACTACAAAGTGAAGTTCCAAACTTCGGGATTACCTGCCGACTGTAACAAATATACAGAACTCAAAAAAGGTAACGACCCAACCATTGATAGTGATGTTGATCCACTCTCTGGATATTCGGGAACAGTAGTGATTGATGCAGCAGGAACAGGCACAGCCAAAAATAATATGACGATTGACGGAGGTTTATTGCCAACTGGCCCAGACCCTAACGTTGGTTGTAAAATAAATGCTGGCCCAGACCAAAAAATCTGCGCTCCAAGTACCACCGCACAGCTAGTCCCTGCGGTTTCGCCTCAAGCATGGTCGTTTTATAGAGGGCCATCAACGGCTACGGTAACATCGGCTGGGGCAGTATCGGGTATGATTAAACGAGGTACATATAGCTTTATCCTTACAGGCGTAGAAGGACTACTCACTTGTCGTGATACGGTGGTCGTTAAAAAAGGATTGCTTGATGTTGCTGATGTAACTACTTGCCTAACACAAACCAAACTAGAAGCCGCAGGAGCTGGCCAAACGTGGTCGATTATGGCGGGCAATCCGTCTAATGCTACCACCATAGCTCAAAACGGGGAGGTGTTTGGAATGTTAGCACCAGGCGTTTATAAATTCTTGATTGTGTCGCCAACTTGTTCAGATACTGCTACGGTTATCAGAACCTCTGGCCCAGACTTTGTAGCAACGGCAACATCAGTAACTTGTAATGATGCTACACCAAAAACAGATGGAAAAATCACAATAACAGGTTATCCGTCAGGGGCTAAGGCCGACTATTCAATAGGAGCAACTTACACAGGTATTAAAACCGCAGCAACGGCCTCGGCAGTGCCAGCAGGGGGCGTTTTGGCAAACAATTTGGCAAACCCAACTTCAGGAATATCAACCACTTATACCATAAGAGTTTGGGACGCCGCAGGTTGCTTTACGGATAAAATCGTTCAAATGCTTAAAACAGATTGTGGCTGTCCGCCTCCAAAATGTGTACCATTTGAAATGACCATCATCAAGAAAAAGTAATCCTAAATCATATATTTCAGTACAAATGGCTAATCTTCGGGTTAGCCATTTTTTTTGGTACGCTTTTTGAATATCATAACTAAAGTACTGAAATGCCCCGTTTTGACCAAAAAAACGGTAACAAACTATCGAAATTAATTTTATTTGGCCTTCTTATGAATTTTCTCAATCCAATTCCCTATCCAATGAGAGTTTTTTTTGCATTACTCTCTGTTTTATTTTTTAGTAACCAATCTTATGCCCAAAGTCCAACTGCTCCAGCCAAAGACTTTAACGTTTTTATACGCAACGACGTAGTGTTTGGCTCGAATGAAACCGACGGAGGAGTGGCCATTGGTGGCACACTGTCTTTGAATGGTGTGAGTTATCAGGCCAATAATATGGACAAAAGTACCTTTGATATCAGAGGAGCCAAGGTGGGACTTTTGGTGGGTAGAGGGGTTAATTTTAATACTGGAAATGTATTGAAAATAAGCAACGGTATCGTAAAAATTGGCGAAACCACCAACGCCAAAATTTGGTACCAAGACCCCAACAATGCCACACCTCCTACGAGAATAACAAAATCATCTGCTGGTTTTGATGATACCCCAAGAATAGAACTTACCGTAGCCCAACCCGTTTCTAACCCCGTAAGCGAGGCTGGTTTGATAGATTTTGAGGCAGCGTTTCAAACCATGAAAACAAAATCATTGAGCATGAGTGCATGTGTTGGGAATGTAGCGTTATCGAACAATCCTAGTGGGGGAGGGGCTGTTCCAAGTTCGGGTAGTTTTGGACAACAATTGTATTATGATCTAAAGTCTAGTCAGGTCAATATTATTAACCTAAAAGGCTCTGATTTTAATAATGTAAATGTTTTTGCTCCAGTAAATGGCGGGCTTAAACCCTCGGCTTCAACCATTTTGGTTATAAATGTTGATGCCCCTGGAGATTATACATGGAATGTGCCTAATTTTTCTGCCTTGGGTATTGCCGAAGCTCCGTATATTATTATCAATTTTTATAATACTAATAACTTAACAATTGGCGGTAGTGCATCGGTAATAGGAACAATCTTTGCCCCAAGCACCAATATCAACAAAACCACGAATACGGCCAATATTGAAGGTCAAATCATTGCCAATTCCTTGATTCAAGGTGCGGGCGAAAACCATTCAGCCAATTTTGCAGGAACTGTTCCCGATTGTGCCAAGCCATGTACGGTATCGGTTACGGCCAGTGGCGACGATGCCTGTTTGGGTGAAACTATCGTTCTGATTGCCACTGGAAGTTCAGACGTTGCCAACTACGCTTGGGCTGGGGCAAATGGATTTGCGAGTACTATCCAAACCCCCAACAGAAACAACGCTACGGCGGCCATGGGGGGTGTTTATACGGTTTCGGTAACCAGTACTTCGGGGGCTTCATGCTCTAATTCCGCAACGGCTTTTGTGGCAGTAAATATCATAAATCCATCTATTTCGCCAAGTGTCTCTGTTTTTGAGGGCGATATGATAGAACTAAGTGCAGGCGGAGGGCAAACTTTTTCTTGGTCGGGTCCTTCAAATTTTACAAGCCAATTACAAGAACCCATGCGTTTTGCCAATGCCGCCGTTGCAGGGGTTTATACCGTTGTGGTTACAGGAATTACAGGCTGTACGGCATCGGCCACAACTTCGGTTGAGGTAAAAAAACCTTGTAACATAACCTTGGCAATTAGTGCAACAACGGTTTGTATAGGTGGAACAATTCAGTTTGGGGCAACGGGAACAAACATTGCAGCCTATCAATGGACAGGGCCAGCGGGTTTTAGTTCTAGTTTGCAAAATCCAAATCGGCCAAATGCCACAATGGCCATGGCGGGTAATTATTC
>JAYWHL010000090.1:0-4520 GCA_043777715.1 Cytophagaceae bacterium
GTGGTTTGAACCCATAGCCCTACGCCCACTGGCGGCACATAGTCTTTGGGTTGGTTACGGGTATAACTCTCGTGGCCTCCGTCTGATTTTGACCACTCAAACAAAGCCGTGGCAATGTTTTGGCCAAATTTTACAGAACGGTCAAATACCTCCATCGACACCTCCGATGTTTTATAACTTGTATTCAGGGCAGTTTCGAGCGAATCTATGGTGTTTTTGTTGGCCAATGAAGTAGTAACAAAAAGGTTTTTGGCCATATAGGCTTGTGCGGCGTTGGCACTAATGGCCCAGTTGTATTCAACGTCGGCATCAACCCTAGGCAATACGGCAAGATTGCTTAATTGCCCCGCCAATGACTGATAGTTTGGCAAACCTGGCACAACGGCTTCGTAAAGGGTTATGCCCGAATAGGCCAAGGCACGAGAAGCCACGGGGGGTGTAAAACCAGGCGTAGATTTGATAAGTTTGAGGTCGAGGGCGTTCCATTTGGTGGCAACCTCTGCGCTAAAACTATCTGCCGTTATTACTTTGGGAGCCATGGGGGCGTCTTCTTGTGCTTTGTTACAACCCGAAACCCATAAGGCTGTTCCCAATATGATAGTAGGTGTAAGCATACTTGAAAACTTTTGTTTAACGGTTCGGACTTGTCTCTCCTTTGTGGTGGTAGAAAATGTGTTCATAATTTATTAAATATTTGGATAAAAAGGACTCAAATTTTCATTGATAAGGGCTAAATTTTCCTTATTAATGATAAAATTAGTAGAACGTTTATTTGTACTTTTGTTCTAAATATAGTATCAAAAACCTTACCAAATTTTGTTTTTAATGGAAAAAAACTGGATTTTATACAAAAAGCTGTAATTTATATCATTAATCGGTTACCAAACTTTTGTTATTTTGATAAAAACACAAAAAACTTCAATGTGCTATTTTTCAGACGATTAAGAAAACGTAAAGTTACTAATTTATAAAAAAAACCAAAAATACTTAACTGAACAAATTGAAAATAGCCCAATGCAAGGAGTAACCTACTGGCAAGTCTCTCAAATTGTTTTTACTGATATATCTTCTTAAACGCTACACCGTCCACAACGATTTTAGCGATAATTTCTCTCATTATTTCTGACGTTCCGCCCGCAATTGTTCCTACTCGCACGTCTCGATAAGCCCTACAAATTGGATAATCTTCTATGTAGCCATAACCTCCAAAAAACTGTAAACAAGTATCAACGGTGCGTTTTTGCATTTCTGACGTAAACAATTTGGCCATTGAGCATTCGTTTACCACAATTTGCCCCGCCATAAATTTCCAAACGGTACTGTATGTAAACTCACGAGCCACAGCGATTTCGGTAGCTACATCGGCCATTTTGTGGCGAATGGCCTGAAATTTAGAGATGCTTCGGCCAAAGGCTTCTCGCTCTTGGAGATATTCTAGGGTCATGTTCATCGCCATTTCGGCCCCTGAAACCGCCATAATGGCCGCCACGAGTCGCTCTAGTTGTAGGCTTTCCATCAAATAATAAAACCCTGCCCCTGCTTGGCCAATCAGATTGCTTTTGGGTACTCGTACGTCATCAAAGCGAATTTCGGCCGTGTCCGAACTATGCCAGCCCATTTTGTTGAGTTTGTTACGGCTCACGCCCTCTGCATCTAAATCTACCACAATGAGGCTAATTCCGCCCGCCCCAGCCGACATATTTGTTTTGACGGCCAGCGTTATAAAATCGCCATAGGCCCCATTAGAAATAAAGGTTTTTGAGCCACTGATGATATAATCGTCGCCATCAGACATCGCAATTGTATTAATGGCCGAAACGTCCGACCCAGTGTTGGGTTCGGTCATGCCCAAGGCTGCAATTTTATCTCCTTTTATGGCAGGCACTAGGTATTTTTGCTTGAGTTCTTCACTTCCTACCTTAAAAATATGATTGATAGCCATGTATTGATGTACGCTAACGTTGGTGGCAAAACCACCCATGCCACACCTAGCCAATTCTTCTAAAAATACCACCGAAAACCAAAGGTCAGCCCCAACACCGCCATACGTTTCAGGAAAATTAATGCCTAGATAACCTAGGTTGCCCATTTTTTGGTAAATTTCTTTGGGGATTTTACGCTCGCTTTCCCATTTTTCGGTATTAGGAATTACCTCTTTTTCAATAAAAAGACGAAGCGAATGCCTAAAAATTTGGTGGTCTTGGTTAAAATATTGCATCTTTGGATTTGTTTAAGGTTCTGTTTTCAAATCTACTCATTTTATGATTAGAAACAGAAAGTAAATGTACTAAGTACAAACACAAAATAAACCACTAAGGGCTGATATTCAGTTTTTTTGTGAATAGTTTACTGCTTTTTCTAAGTACTGGATAACTTTACAAAATATAACATAACACAGAAATTTGTCTAAGCATATTGCTTTCGCAAAGGTGTTGGTGCTACGGTATCTATACAGATTTGGTTAAAAGTCCTTCTCCTTTGGAGAAGGGTTGGGATGAGGCAAAAATGTCAGATTTTATTCAAAAAATGGCTCTTTTCGCCTCACCCCCTGCCCCCTCTCCAAAAGAGAGGGGAATTTGAAAGGCTTTTAAGTAATTGATTTTAAGTGCTTTACAAATCTATGTATATACTATGGGGTATTTGGTGGCTTACCAAACACGGAAATAAATTAATACTACAATTCAAAATTCATTATCTTTTTTATATGACACTTTTTACAACCCATATCAAAGGCTTTGGCCTTTATGATGCCAATAAGCGTAGGTTTTTCCTAGCTTGCATTTTTTGTTTTTTGTTTAATTTTACCCACGCCCAAAAATACGAGTTTGGCCGAGAGGATTCTCTTCGTGGGAGTATCACCCCCGAACGAGCATGGTGGGATATTCGGTTTTATGATTTGGCCATTAAAGTAAGCCCAAAAGATAGCAGCATCAGTGGCCAAAATACGATTTATTACACCGTAAAAAACCCTTCTAAAATATTACAAATAGACCTCCAGTCGCCTATGGGTATTTCAAAAATAGAACAAGACGGTCGAAGTTTAACTTATAAAAAAGATGGCCGAAACGTATATTTTGTGAATCTAGTAGCCGACCAACCCAAAGGCCAAACCAAGCAAATAACGATTTATTATTCGGGTAAACCCCGTGTGGCCAAACGGGCACCATGGGACGGGGGTTTTAGTTGGAAAAAAGACAAAAACGGCGAGCCATTTATTGCCACCTCTTGCCAAGAATTAGGCTCTAGTGTGTTTTGGCCTTGCAAAGACCACATGTACGACGAGCCAGATTCGATGCAAATAGCCATTACTACGCCCAAAGATTTGATGGACGTATCGAACGGAAGGCTACGCAAAACCACTGATAACCAAGACGATACCAAAACTTATACATGGTTTGTGGCCAATCCCATCAACAACTACGGAGTAAATATCAATATTGCCAAATATGTACATTTTGGCGAAGTTTATGATGGCGAAAAGGGCAAACTCGACCTTGATTATTATGTATTACCCGAAAATTTAGACAAAGCCAAAGAGCAGTTTAAGCAAGTAAAAATGATGCTCAAAGCCTTTGAACATTGGTTTGGGCCGTATCCTTTTTATGAAGACGGCTATAAATTGGTAGAAGTGCCGTACTTGGGCATGGAACATCAAAGCTCGGTAACGTATGGCAATAAATACGCAAATGGCTATTTGGGGAGAGATTTATCGGGAACGGGCTGGGGGCTAAAATGGGATTTTATCATCATTCACGAGTCGGGCCATGAATGGTTTGCTAATAATATTACCTATCGAGACATTGCCGATATGTGGGTACACGAGGGTTTTACTAATTATTCGGAAAGCCTTTTTACAGAATATTATTTTGGCAAAGAAGCCGCCTCGGCCTATATCATCGGTACAAGAAAAGGCATCAGAAACGACCGCCCCGTGCAGGGTATTTACGATGTAAATCACCCAGGTTCGGGCGATATGTACCCCAAAATGGGGAATATGTTACACACCATTAGGCAGATTGTGAACGATGATGAAAAATGGCGACTTTTGTTACGCAAAATGAACCAAGTTTTTTATCATAAAGTGGTTACAGGCGAGCAAATCGAGCATTTTATGAGCCAAGAAACAGGCCGAAACTTAGGGCAGGTTTTTAATCAATACATCAGGGGTGTAAAGATTCCCGTATTGGAATATTCACTAAAAGATGGTTACCTCAACTACCGCTGGACCAACTGTGTGGAGGGCTTTGATATGCCCATCAAAGCCAGTTTGACAGACAACAATTTGGAGTTTATTTATCCCACAACAAGCTGGAAATCATGGCCTTGTACAGCAAAAAATATTAGAATTGATGAGAATTTTTATGTAAATACGAGTATGAAATAAACCACAAAGACACAAAGGGTTGATATTCAGTTTTTTGTAAATAGTTTAAGGCTTTTTCTGAAAACGGGACATTTTCACAAACTACTTTCGCAAGGGTGTCCGCTGATTTACCAATTACGGAAACGAACCTGTTTTG
>JAYWHL010000091.1:0-4515 GCA_043777715.1 Cytophagaceae bacterium
GTTTGGCCGTTAGCTATAGGCTTTAAGCTATAGGCTTGAAATACAAATAATTACGATATTAATAGTGCAAACTAATTTTGTTCAAGAACTTAGTATAAACTAATTTTATCCAAGTACTTAGCTAATGATTACTTCTACACAAAAATTCCCTGCAAATTGATTTTTGCAGGGAATTTTTATGAATATCCAAACAATTCAATAATAAATTAAGAACGATTTGCCGCTACAATCAATGCTTTGAGATTACGTAGTATAAAAACAATTTGAAGTAAATCGTTTTTTTGGGTCGAATTAAACTGCTGGCTTACGCAGTATTCTCGCTTATTTAAAACAGTAAAAAACCAGTTTCTTTCAATTACATAACAACCGTATAGTGGATAATTATCTTGATTTTGCTCTTGTGCCAATAGCATAGCTGCCAACATTTGGCCTTCGGGATCTGTACGCCCAAAGCGTTGGGCTTGTTTATACTCTTGTAAAAAAAAATAAGGCTTATCGGGACCTCCTCCAAGTTTTGGCGAGGCAATCATGCAATCGGTAATCACGTGCATCTCGTAGTTATCCACAACGCCGTCTAATGGCCGCTCAAAAAATGTTTTACATACATCAGCACTATTAGGGTCGGCAACATCAAAAATAGCACTAATAAAGTGCATTTTTAATTCTTCTTCGTTCCAGCCATTTCCTAGGCGTTCGTACCTGCTCAAGGCTCTATCTAAAATACTCTCCTCAATGTTTGTTACGGTGTCGTTTACTAACAACCATGTTCTTAGCGTTTCGCATTTAGATATTTTTCTGATTCCAAATGTATTGAGCATCTTATCGCTCCTAAATTGATAAAACCGCTGTGTTGTTTTTTCCATACTATTATTTTTTACAAAGATACTCAAAACAATACTACGATTGCGAGATTATCGTGGAGTATAGATTACAGGAAATAAAGTTGAATTTTTTATTACTATTTCAACAAATACTATTATTATATTACTTTTTAGCGAAAATTCGCTAAAAGAATAAATTCGCTGTACTATCTTTGTTTATCAAATAATCTATCGTCTAAACAGACACTATGTCGTTTGGATTGACTAAACCATCAAGATACTCCACATGAAGCTAAGTACAAAGCTCATCGAAAATGCGGGAAAAGTAAACCTCAATTTACTTCCCGAGGTTTTAATTAAACACACCGTTCGTGCCAACGAAGGAACAATTGTCCAAAGCGGAGCATTGGTTATAAAAACGGGAAAGTTTACAGGCCGAACTCCAAACGACCGCTACATCGTTCACGACAACCAAACCTTTGACAGCATAGACTGGGGCAAGGCCAACCAAGCCATTAGCCAAAATCATTATGAATTATTATTGGGCAAAATGCAGATTTTTTTGAAAAAGAAAACCCTTTTTGTTAGAGATGCTTACGCCTGTGCAAACAACCAGTACCGCCTCAATATTAAGATAATCACGACCTTGGCAAGCCATAATTTGTTTGCTTACAATATGTTTTTGAGACCTACCGAAGAGCAATTAGTGAATTTTGAAGAAGATTTTACCGTAATCTGTGTACCTGACTTTGAAGCAAACCCCGAAAGTGATGGTGTGAACAACAAAAACTTTGTGGTATTAAACCTGAGCCAAAAAGTAGTTTTGATTGGAGGCACGGCTTATACTGGCGAAATTAAGAAATCTGTTTTTTCGGCTCTTAATTATTATTTGCCTTCTCAAAACGTGCTGCCTATGCACTGTTCGGCCAATGTAGGAAAAAATGGAGATACCGCTATCTTTTTTGGACTATCAGGAACGGGCAAAACCACACTTTCGGCAGACCCAAACCGCTTGCTGATTGGCGACGATGAACACGGCTGGGACCAACATGGCGTTTTTAATTTTGAAGGAGGTTGTTATGCCAAAGTAATAGACCTAAGCCCCGTCAAAGAACCCGATATTTATAAGGCCATTCGCTGGGGTGCAATGCTAGAAAACGTAGTGGTAAACAACCAAGGCGAGGTAGATTTTTCGGATAAAAGCATTACCGAAAACACAAGGGTTTCGTATCCGATAGATTATATTAGTTTGATAAAGAGCGATTTACGAGGAGAAACTCCAAAAAATGTATTTTTTCTTACCTGCGATGCCTTTGGGGTATTGCCCCCCATCAGTAAACTAACCGTTGAGCAAGCCATGTATTATTTTTTGCAGGGTTATACTGCCAAGATTGCAGGAACAGAAACAGGTATTACCGAACCAAAAGCCGTATTTTCGGCTTGTTTTGGCGCCCCATTTATGCCCTTACACCCAAGCGTTTATGCCACAATGCTTGGCGAAAAATTGGCTCAAAACAATGTAAATGTTTGGCTTGTAAACACTGGCTGGGTAGGTGGAAATTATGAAACAGGAAGCAGAATAAAACTTGATTATACCCGAAATTTGATAACCGAAGCACTATCTGGAGCATTACAAGATACAGATTTTGACATACACCCTACCTTTGGTTTGGCCATGCCTAGGGTTTGTAAAGATGTGCCAACTCGTTTATTAAACCCCATAAACACTTGGCAAAACCAAACGGCTTATCAAGCCCAAGCCGAACGATTATTGGCCATGTTTGAAGAAAACTATAAAAAATATGAAGTGCTAGTTTGAAGAAATTTAGGGGGTTTACACTTAGGGTAAACTCCCTCTGGCTTTTCTTAATCCAAAACACCTGTTATTCTAACTTCGGTGCGGCGGTTGCGTTGGTGTTCTTCTTCGCTGCATTGCACACCATCTTTACAACGATTACTCAATTTGCTTTCGCCATATCCCTTTGCCGAAATCCTCGCTTGGGGTATTCCGTGTGCCACAATATAGGCCACAGCGGCCTCGGCACGGCGTTGGGACAAACTATTGTTGTATTCGGTAGTGGCTCGGCAGTCGGTATGCGAGCCTAACTCTACAATAATTTTGGGATTATCTTTCAAAATATTTACCAGTTTGTCCAACTCAATGGCGGCATCTGGTCTGATAAACGATTTATCCAGGTCATAATAGATGTTTTCTATCTTAAAAACTTTATCAATGGCCACGGGCGTTAATGCCATTTCGGCTTGAATTTGGGTATCGTATTCGCCTTCCATTTTTAGGGCATTAATCAAATTCATTCCCGACATACAATATTTTTTGGCGGCATCTTTCAAATAGCAAGCCGCATCAAAACTACCTCTACGGGTCAGATAACCTTTTTTTACGACCAAAACTTCGTAAACATTGCATTTTTCTACTCTAAAAGTTACATGACTATTAATGGCCATGGCCGAGTCTATCTTTTTGGTAGTAAGGTTAATGAGTTTTACCTTGAGGTTGTCCATGTTCAGGTACGTGTCTCCATCATAAACTCTTAAATCTAGCTCATAATATTTAGAGGTATCGTCAAAAAACAGCCTTTGTTGAGCATTGCTTGAGCCAAAAGCCAAGATAAAAAAAAGGAGTAGATATATTTTTTTCATTTTATGGGTTAAGTAGTATTTTTACCCAAATTTAACAGAATTATCCTAGTTTGTAGATAAAACTATGAGATAGAAAAACATACCGATTTTTATTTACGCTCTGCCGTTTCCAAAATCCAAGTTTTAATGGTACTCAAAACCTCCTCGGGTAGGTTATTACGTTTGTCATAATCGCTGGGGGTACTCCCTTCCAAGAAAACATGATTTAAACCAACAAAGGCTTTAAAACTCACGTTTTTCTTATGCTTTAAGGCTTTTTGCCAAATCTCAAAATCGGTCATGGTTACTTGGCGGTCGTTTTGGCCTTGTAAAATCAATATCGGAAGCACAAGTTTTTTGGTAACCTCCACCTGATTATATGCTTTTAAGGCTAACCAATAATTACCCGAAAGCCCCATCGGGAGGTCTTTGCTGTCGGTTTTCAATATCTTTTTATTCAGATTTTTTACCTGAGTTTTTAACGCAGAAATGCTTTTCTGCTCGTCTAGGTCTGTTTTACCGTCCACATTGGCCAAATATTCATACTGTTCAACCAACAGGGTTTCGAGTGGACGGGCATTGCCAGCCATCAACACAATTCCTGCCAAGGTAGGATTCGATTTCGCAATTTGAGGCGCCGACATCGCCCCAAGGCTATGCCCAATTATATAAATCCGAGTACTGTCTGTGCCTTTAAGCGTTTTGGCCAAGGCAATGGCCGCCGTGGCGTCGTCCCACACTTCTTCTTTGAGCGTCAGGGTGTTAATATCCATTTTGCCACCATGAACATAAGTCCGTTTGTCGTATCGGATACTCCCAATGCCTTGTGTGGCCAACCCTTTTGCCAAATCTCTAAAAATTTTGTTGGGGCCAATGCTCTCGTCTCTATCGTTTGGGCCAGAGCCATGCACAAAAATTACCACAGGAAAATGCCCTATATTTTTAGGGAACGTAAAAGTTCCGCCCATCTCAAAGCCCCCTGATTTTAGTATAATTTCTTGTTGGTCGATAAATGCAGGATTTACATACAAGGCATCTTGGTATGTATCTTTTA
>JAYWHL010000092.1:0-4513 GCA_043777715.1 Cytophagaceae bacterium
GTTATGAGGAATGTACCAGTAATGGCATATACAAATTCGGGATATTTGAGGGCGGCAAAGGGGTCTTTTTTATTCACAGGAAAAGAGGATTGGTGAGAACTAAGGGTTTTTTCATAATTTAGTGCTTTAACAGAAAAACACTTGCAAGATAGTGATTAGCCAATATTTTATTCCTAAAACATGAATTGGACTCACAAACATTTCGACCAATTAAGCCTTTCAGAACTTTATCAGCTTTTACAATTACGAGCAGAGGTTTTTGTGGTAGAGCAAAATTGCCCCTTCAACGACCTCGACGGCAAAGACCAACATTGCTATCATTTGATGTGCCATCAACACGACCAACTTTTGGCCTATACTCGCATTGTGCCAGCGGGGATTTCGTATCAAGAAGTATCCATTGGGCGAGTGCTAACGTCGCCATTGGCTAGGAAAAACGGTCTCGGAAAAGAACTAATGCGGCGGTCTATTGATTTATGTTATGGAAAATACGGCAAGCAAAATATCAAGATTGGAGCCCAGTTATATCTTAAAAATTTTTATGAATCCCTAGGTTTTGAGCAAACCAGTGAAATATATTTAGAGGACAACATCGAGCATATTTTGATGATATTATTGGCTAAGTAGAACTTGAGAAGCGAGAAGATGTAAATCGGCCTTCTCAAGTTCCCACGTCTCATCTTCTCACTTCAATACATAAGCCAAGGCTTCTTGGTTTTCTTTGAGCCAGTCGTGGATTTCTTCAACAATTTGTTTGATGCCTATTTGGGGCTTCCAACCTGTGAGGGCAGTTACTTTGGTGTTGTCGGTAACATAAAGCCTGATATCGGCGGTGCGGTTTTCGCTTACTTGTGCCATCGGAATCTGCTTGCCTGTAACTTCCTGACAAATTTTGGTTAATTCTTGTAGCGATGCACTTACGCCCAGCCCACCGCCAGCATTTAAAATCTCGCCATTTACTACCTCAAAATTATGTATTTGAAAATCTATCAAACCATACAAGTCTCGCACATGAAGCATATCCCGGGTTTGTTTGCCTGTACCGCCATAACCGATGTACGATAATTGTTGCTGATAAAAATGTTTGGCTATCCACAGCACCATCACACCTTGATCTATTTTGCCCATTTGCCAAGGGCCAGTTATTACCCCGCAACGATTAATAACTGTGGGCAAATCATAAAATTCGTTGTATTCTTGAATCAACAGTTCGGACGCCAGCTTGGTTGCGCCATACAGCGACCTTGCCCCATCAAGCGGAAAATTTTCGGAAATTCCTTTGGCCGAAACGCCTCTAATATCTTGATTTTCAGATAATTGAAAACGAGTCGGGGCTTCGTCAAAATTTAGTTTTTCAATCGTTTTGATAGGATAAACCCTACTGGTTGAAAGAAAAATAAATTTAGCCTTGTGTTTTTTGGCAAAGTTCAAACAATGAATCGTGCCGTTGAGGTTAGTATTAATCAGATAGTCTGGTGTGCCGTCGAGGCCAGCCATTACCGAGGGTTCGGCCGACGATTCTATCAAAACATCAATGGCGG
The DNA here is from genome assembly GCA_043777715.1 of Cytophagaceae bacterium. Classification (GTDB taxonomy): domain Bacteria; phylum Bacteroidota; class Bacteroidia; order Cytophagales; family Spirosomataceae; genus JAYWHL01. Next base: position 1,542 of record JAYWHL010000092.1, read on the forward strand.
GCAGGCCGTCAAAGTCTTCTTTGTTGCGAATATCGCCATGCACAAAGTGAATACCCGCCTTGCCCAATCGCTGAATGTTAAGCTCCGAACCCTTGCGGCGGAGGTTATCTAAACAATAAATTTGATAGCTTGGGTATTGGGCTTTGAGCAACAAGGCCAACGATGATCCCACAAAACCTGCTCCTCCTGTAATTAAAATCTGCATGAACCTATTAGTGTTTTTGAATGATTGGTTGTAAATTATTATTTATAAAAATATGATAATCAGATATTTATGAATTTTAAGAATATTATGTACTTGGGCTAAATTAGTTTGCACTATTAAAGTCGTAATTGTTTGTATTTCAAGCCAATACCGAGTGTCGGCCAACACAGCCAATTGCGAGATCTACTGTGTTTGTAATATATTTCAAAATTAGCAAAAAGAGTGGGGATTTGTTGATGTAATTGAAAAAGAGCGGGAGTTGATTTATAGCTAATAAGCTCCTGAGATATTATGATAAGTAGAAATAATCCGACTTGGCGTCCCCCATTCTTTTTTATTTTTTAGAGTTTGAACAGAATGAAAAGAAATGGTTTTTGGCCATTATCTAGAATATTCAATAAGGAGATAAAACGAAGAGAGATAATCCAATTACTTTTAATTAAAACATTAATAAATTATAAAAATGGAAAGTAATTTAAGGCAAGTAATAGGCATTGATATAGCTCAAAAAGAGCTTACATGCACTTTTTGAGTTACAAAGTCTGATTTAACAGTTGGATTGAATGCCCATAAAGTATTCAAAAATTCAGAACAAGGATTTAGTACATTTTCAATATGGCTCAAGAAAATACTATGCCAAAAGTTTACTTAGAGGTTGTTATGGAGGCTACGGGGGGGTATCATCAAAAAATTGCAAATTTCTCAGTTGAAAAAGGCTATGATGTAAGTATTGTGTTATCACAGAATCTACTTATTTTCATAAAATTTATCATTAAACCAGCTCTGTGGATTATTGATAATATAATTTGATATTTTTTCAAAGGCTTCATTGTTGCATACAATATGGTCGTGAAAACGAGGTTGCCAATCAAAATCCAAATTATTTTGTCGGGCATATTTTGTAACCCCAATTTTGAAACCACGAACAATAGATGCCAAATTTTGTGATTGTACGCCGAATTTATTTTGCGTTCCTGTCTGTGGTTGCGATAAGTTAGACGCAAAATTTTGCGTCTCTACCGCCACCGCCACTGGTTTATTGATAATGATTATTCCGTGAATATGATTGGGCATGACCACAAATTCGCCCAATTCAACAAACGGAAAATGATTGGGAATATCGAACCAACATTTTTCGGTAATTTTCCCCAATTCCGTCATCCGTAGAGACGCAATATTTTGCGTCTGTGTTTGCGACAAATCAGAAGCGATATTTTGCGTCTGTGGTTGGATTAAATCAGAAATAATTTTCCCAAAGTAAGAAATACGATTTTTGGTACAAATTGTAATAAAATACATCGCATTACTGCCATAGTCCCAGTTTTTCAAACGGGCAGAAGGAATTCGATATTTATCTTTAAATTTCTCCATTTTTTAACTGTAACCGATTAAAGACTTTACTAACAAAACTACGAAAAAATCAAAGAAAAAGCCCCTAGTTTTCACTAGAGGCTTTTTTATCTTTTTAATGTAATTTACATATACAAAGGAAAATCTCTTACCCATTGATTTATCTCTGTTTTCACAGATTTGATATATGTTTCGTTGTCGTGGTTCATCAAAACGCCATCAATTAGCTCTACGATGTGCTGCATTTGGGCTTCTTTCATACCACGGGTGGTCATGGCGGCTGTACCTACTCGCATTCCTGATGTTACAAACGGACTTTTATCGTCGAAAGGAACCATATTTTTGTTGATGGTAATATCTGCCTTAATTAACGTATTTTCGGCTAATTTACCTGTGAGTCCTTTTGGTCGTAAATCTATGAGCATCAAATGGTTATCCGTTCCGTCTGAAATAACTTTATAGCCTTTGTCGATGAAGGCTTGGCACATAACTTTGGCATTTTTTTGTACCTGTACGGCGTAGTCATGAAATTCGTCGGTAAGGGCTTCACCAAAAGCAATGGCCTTGGCCGCAATCACGTGTTCGAGTGGGCCGCCTTGCATTCCAGGGAAAACTGCACCGTCTAACACCGACGACATCATTTTTAAGTCGCCTTTTAGGGTCTTAAACCCAAACGGATTTTCAAAATCTTTACCCAGCATTATCAAGCCCCCTCTTGGCCCTCTAAGGGTTTTGTGGGTGGTGGTGCTTACGATATGGCAATGTTCCATGGGGTTGTTCAACAAACCTGTGGCTATCAAGGCCGAAGGATGCGAAATGTCAGCCAAAAGCATTGCCCCTATTTGGTCGGCAATGGCACGCAAACGGGCATAGTCCCAATCACGAGAATAGGCCGATGCTCCACAAATAATGAGCCTTGGGCGTTCTTTAAGGGCAATTTCTTCTACTTTATCCCAGTCTATCAGTCCTGTTTCTTGCTCTACACCATAGAAAAACGGCTGAAAGTATTTTCCAGAAAAATTAACAGGCGAACCATGCGACAAATGGCCACCGTGAGCAAGGTTAAAGCCCAAAATTTTATCCCCAGGATTTAGAAACGACAAAAATATTGCCGCATTGGCTTGAGCCCCCGAGTGTGGCTGTACGTTGGCCCAAGATGCCCCAAAAAGTGCCTTGGCACGATCTATGGCTATGTTTTCTACAACGTCCACCACCTCGCAACCGCCATAATATCGCTTGCCCGGCAAGCCCTCGGCATATTTGTTGGTTAGTACACTACCTTGGGCTTCCATCACTTGTTTAGAAACAAAGTTTTCGGAAGCAATTAGCTCAATGCCGTATTCTTGGCGGTGGGCTTCTTGGTTAATCAAGTCAAAAATTTCGGTATCTCGCTGAATCGCTGTTGCTACTTGCATGG
>JAYWHL010000093.1:0-4511 GCA_043777715.1 Cytophagaceae bacterium
TCCACTATATCAAAACTATAAATTTGCCCTATTAGTTCTAACAAGTTTGAAGGGAATATTTTAACGAATTAATTAGCCCCTAGGCTACTGCCCACAAGATTAACTTTTGATTAACAAAATAAACTTATCAAAAAAACGTATTTTTACATGAAGTTTAATTTAATAATATTTTGAAAGAAAAATGAAAAAGCTAGTTACCTTATTTTTTATACTGTTGGCGGGGAGTTCAATAGCCCAAAAACATAAAAGCTCTTATAACATTGATGTAACCATTAAGGGCATTAAAGATACCACTTGCTATTTGGGCAATTATTTCTTTACTGAAACCACTGGCAAATTTTTTGTGCAAGATACCGCCAAGGTAGATAGCAACGGCCACATGGTTTTTAAAAAAGATACTACTTTGATGGGCGGTTTGTATATCATAACCGTACCGAACAAGGGGTATTTTGAATTTATTTTATCTGACGAACAGCATTTTAGCATTGCCACCGACACCTCCGATTTTGTGGGTAATATGAAAGTAGTTGGCTCGAAAGAAACTGCCCTTTTTAATGAGTTTAGACAAGAAATGAGCAAACGCTATCGGGTAATGATAGAAGCCGACAAAGCCCGCAAAGGCAAAGACGACAAAGCCACCGATGCCAAAATCAAAGGCTATCAGGCCGAATTAGCCCTTTTTCAAGAAAAATTCTTTAAAGACAATGAAGGTACATTGGTTGTGAAATTGGTAAAAGCCGCCCAAGACCCCGTTTTGCCCGAAGCCTATCGAAGCCCAAAAAACAGGCAAGACACCATCAATACCTATAATTATTACAAAGACCATTTTTTGGATAACATCGACCTATCTGACGAAAGATTGATGCGAACACCCTATTTAGGAAGCCGTTTGATGAGCTACATGAATTTTGGAGGAGCCGAATCGGATACCCTCATTAAATATGCTGATAATATTATGGCAAGAACCGCCAAGGCATCTAAAGCCATGCGAAAAGCCATTATTTTTTATCTTACCAATCAATATGAGTCGGGTGGCGATGAGAAAAAAATGCGTATTATGGGTACAGAGGGTGTTTTTGTGCATTTGGGTAAAAAATATTACATCGGCGAACCCACGCTTTGGGACAGTTCGACGATAAGTAGATTTAAGGAAAGATTGGCTACGTTAGAGCCTGTGCTACTAGGCAAACAAGTGAAAAATATGTACCCAACCGACTCGCTGGGGAATTACATCACGCCACTGTATGACGTGAAATCTAAATACACGGTGCTGTTTATTTTTGACCCCAACTGTGGCCACTGTAAAGAAAAAGCCCCTAAACTAGTTGAATGGGCTAATACCTCAAAACATAAAGACCTAGCCAAAGTTTATGCAACTTGCGGTTTGAGAGGCGACCAAGCCATGAAAGACTGGAAAAAATTTATGAAAGAGCATCTCAAGGGTTTTCCGCCTAATCGTTTTTACAATGGTTTTGATTCAAAATCCCACATCGATTTCCGTAATTGGTTTGATGTAGTGGTGTATCCAGTAATGTACCTGTTGGACAAAGACAAAAAAGTGGTTGGCCGAGGCATTGGCGTTGGCGACCTCGACGGTGTGATAGATATGCGAGAACGTGTAGAAAAATTTGAAAACGAAGCCAAAGCCAAAAAACTGGCAAGCAGCCAAGGCAAAAAGTAAGTTACAAAACCAAGATTTATAGAAGAGGAAAGTTAAACGACTTTCCTCTTTTTTATGCCCCAAATCAAACCTAACCTCTGATTGTCTTATCTTTGTGGCTTCAAAACAAATGCGTAGCATGGCAACTGTGGAACAAAATCCAATAAAAATTGCAGTAATCGGTGGGGGTAGTTGGGCAACGGCCATAGTCAAGATATTATCAGAGGCCAACGTAAACATAAGTTGGTGGTTGCGTAGCCAGAGCGATATTGCTCATATTCAGCAATTTGCCCACAACCCTAGTTATTTGAGTGGTGTGGGCATAAATCTTAAAAAAGTACAAGCTACGCATTCATTAACCGAAGCCATCGCACCCGCAAAATATGTTGTTTTGGCCGTGCCTGCCGCTTTTATTACTGATGTTTTGGGTGAGATTGACCCCGAAATTTTTCACGAAAAACACATCGTTTCGGCCATAAAAGGCATGATACCTACCGAAAACCTGTTGATAACCGATTGGCTAGAAAAACACAAAAACGTTTTGCCCCAGGCGATGTCTGTGATAGCTGGCCCTTGCCATGCCGAGGAAGTGGCCCTCGAAAAACAGTCTTACCTAACTATTGCCTCGCCCAATTTGCAAGAAGCCCAGGCTTTCTCTCGCTTGATGGCTTGCAGGTTTGTCAAAACATCGGCCATTCAAGATATTTATGGCGTAGAATACTGTGCGGTTATCAAAAACATCATCGCTTTGGCCTGTGGAATATGCCATGGCTTGGGATATGGCGACAATTTTCAGGCGGTTTTGGTGGCAAATGCCCTCCAAGAAATTAGGGCTTTTTTAGACAACATTTATCCACACTATCGCCATTTGGACGGTTCGGCTTATCTGGGCGACTTGCTTGTTACGTCCTATTCGCAGTTTTCACGAAATCGTACTTTTGGCAATATGATTGGCCGAGGATATAGCATAAAAGCCGCCCAAATGGAAATGAACATGGTAGCCGAGGGTTTTTATGCCGTAAAATGTATTTGGGAAATTAGCCGCCAATACCATGTAGAAATGCCCATCACAAAGGCCACTTATCGTGTTTTGTATGAAGGCAGTTTGCCATCAATAGAAATGACAATTCTTAAAAACGTGATGAAATAAAACGCAATATCCTAGGCATCTGTCGGCAATTGGCTGTTAGCCATTGGCCTATCCAAGGCAAAATGCCACTTACGGAGGTGTGCAACGCTTTTAAAACGTGGAACGCCTATTTGTTAAGTTGCTTATCAATGGCATTTTAGGATTTTTTAACATTGCATTAACACCATCGCTTGGATTTCGGGGCTAATTTGCAGAAAACAAAATGACATTGCCCATGAAAAACTTCCTTACTTTTTTGATACTATTATTACTCCGTTTTGAGGGATTTGCCCAAACTTCGCCCAAAATCTTAAAAGCTAAATCATATTCTATCACAAGGTATTTTTATAAAAACATCAGTTTTATAGACACCACTGGGGCAGACATAGAAATTCCAGAAAACTTGGCAAGCCCTAACCAAAAAGGAGGGCTTTGGTATCGTTCGGCGGCCGATGCGGTTTTTTCTGCCTCCAACCTAGGCATTGAAGCCATTCCCAAAAACGCCTCTGTTATTATCAATGGAATCCGTTTTGAAAACTCCAATATCTTAACACAACTCGCTGATATTAAAGTACTTAATATCAAAAATGATTCTTTGATAAGTTATAAATATAGTTTAGACCAAAAGCAATTTATAGAAAGCCGTCAAGCCAAACCTCCTCGTGCTTTTGTGTATCAGGCACATAGCAATTTGCCTCACGATTTTCTTATTTTTAAGCAAAATACCCTCGAACCCGTCCGCTACCGATGTTCGGCTTTTAGCCCTATTCTCAATACCTTTTTGAGCGAAGAAAACCTAAATAAGCCAAGCACGAGGCTAATGATAGACGGACGAATGCAAAGCCAAGATATTGATTATCAGCATCTTGATTATAGTAAATATCAAAACATAATGATTTTTGGAGCAGAAGACGCCAACAAATATTTTGGCTGGAAAGCCCGTGCAGGACTGATTACGATGAACACCATTGGGAGCGATTTTAAGCTAGAATGGATGTTGGCTAATATGCGGGTATTGGGCGAAATTCAAGATAAAAACGGCAATTGGAGTGTTGTTAAAGATACGATTGTGAACAATATCGAGCAATTTAATAAACTTAAAAACCCAATTTTTGCAGAAAATGGTACGGTATATATGATAAATGGCGAACACGAAAGCGAGCAGATGAATCGTAAAACCTTTGATACCGATGCCATAGAAAGTATCAGGATTGTGGCGGGAAATCCTTCCAAAATGATTAATGATACTGTTTTTATTAATACTCAAAAAGAGCGATGGACCAACCAAAGCAAAGCTACATTAAGCAAAGTTATGTCTGATTTGAATCGGATTCATAACGGAAATACGGTGATAATTCCAATTTATATTCTTGATAATGAAGAGATTGACTACGAAAAACTAAAACAATTTAAGAGCAAGGAACTTGAATTTATAAGTAGCTTAGAAGGCTGCGATGCCATTAATCAATATGGCAAAAGGGCAGAAAATGGCGTAGTTATTTATCGAAGAAAGAAATTGTGATGGCACGATTAAAACAAATACCGCCCTTTAATTACCTGAAAAAGAAGCTCATAAGCCGCATAACTACCGTTTAATAAATATAATTAACCTTTTTGGATTATACTTTACAAATTTGGATACTGTTTCTAAGCAAAGAAGCGGTATCTAAATTTTTTTGTTTATGAAATCCCCTATCCTATTCCTACTATTGATAAGTAGTC
>JAYWHL010000094.1:0-4505 GCA_043777715.1 Cytophagaceae bacterium
ACGCATTTGAAGCGTGGCACGCCTATTCCTTTACAGAAAAAAGCCATAAATTACTTATAAAAACCTGAATATCAACACTTTATATTCTTTGTGGTTTATTTTTTGTTATTGAGTGTATCAATAAATATCGTTTATCATAATTTCAAATCCAAGTCTTTAATCATCCAGATTCCATCAATGCTGATGAGCCTCAATGTGATGGTTTCTTGGGCGGGGCTGGTGGCATTGAGCAAAATACGCATCAGGGCTTCTTTGTTGAGGTAAATGGTTTCGCCATTGATTTGTGCAGACGGAAAGCCCCCCACAAATTTACGAATCCATTCGTTAGTATTTAAATCAACATCACAAGGCACACCCTTTGTAGAGTTTGGCGGAGAATAACAAAGGCCATTCAGCAGCCCAAGGTTATTTTGTCTGGCCGATTTTTGAAGAATACAAAACACACCCTCGGGCGTTTTTTGATTCACGGCCACGGTATCTGGCCTTACCGCTCCAATCCTACGAATAATACTATATTCAATTTTTGGTTTTGGGGGAGCTTCGGCCACTGGTGCGGGTGCTGGGGTGGGCGTATCAGGAATATACACAGGTCGTTGATAATAGCTGCTGCTCCCTGCACAGGCCACTAAAACGATAGCAATAAAAACGAAGGATAAAATATTTTTCATAGTTCAGAAATTCAATCATCTTTGATTGTCGTAAATTACAAAAACAAAATTAGATTTAGTAGTTTTTAACCTGAGTACTGGGACAATTTTCATTTTCGCCTCATCTTAGCCTTTCTCCAAAGGATAAAGACTTTCAACTTAATGCTATAGAAATTAGGCGTAAAATTGCCCCATAATTGGTTACACTATTTATAAAAAAACCTGAATTTCAACGCTTTGTATTCTTTGTGCCTTTGTGGTATATACTGTATTTATTTCCATGATTGGTGGTTTACCAAATACCTATGCAGAAATAATTTGCAAAATTATCCAGTACTCAGGTTTTAACAATTGATTGCAAGTTATTACCTTGAAAAACAGTGTGTTATGTTTCAAAAAATGTCGATTATTTTCTAGCAATTATTTACAATTAAATACAAAAGCCGTTTAGGTTAAGAAACAAAGGCTTTTTCTGCCTTATCTTCCTTCCAAAAACACTCATTACCACCTTACTTATTTTTTCATGCCATTTCCTCCTCATTTTATAGATTCGATAGCCAATGCACAAGGTTTTGACCAAGGGGCTTTTGTGGATATTCACCAAAGTCCGTCCCCTACCAGCATCAGGCTCAATCCTCATAAACCCTCAACAGCCTTTGAGTCTATGCCCCGTGTGCCTTGGTGTGAGTATGGTAGGTATTTATCCGAACGCCCCAATTTTACACTCGACCCACTCTTTCATGCAGGTACTTATTATGTGCAAGAAGCCAGTTCTATGTTTTTAGCTCATGCCTTGCACCACCTCATCGACCTTGCCCAGCCTCAACGGGTGCTAGACCTTTGTGCCGCCCCAGGGGGTAAAAGTACCCTGATGGCCAGTATGTTATCTAGCGATAGTGTTTTGGTGTCTAACGAAATTATCAAAAATAGGGCTAGTATTTTGGCCAATAACCTAAGCAAATGGGGAACGGCCAATACCTACGTGAGCAACAACGACCCAAAAGATTTTGGCCGTTTAGAGGGTTATTTTGATGTGTTGGTGGTTGATGCCCCGTGTTCGGGGTCGGGTTTGTTCAGAAAAGACCCACAGGCCATGAACGAATGGAGTTTGGAGGCTGTAAATAGTTGTGCCATTCGCCAAAAACGACTCTTGACCGATGCTTGGGTGGCACTCAAACAAGAAGGTATTCTTATTTATTCCACGTGTTCGTATGCTAATGCCGAAAACGAAGAAATTGCCAATTGGATTACCGAAAGTTTGGGGGCGGAGCAACTCCAACTCCCTGTTTTTGAGGGAATTGAGGCGGGAAATGGCTATCGGTTTTGGCCCAACAAATGCCAAGGAGAGGGCTTTTATATGGCTTGTTTTCGTAAAACCGAAGCTATCGAACTGTTCAAATATCGCTATCAAAAAACAGAACCTAATAAACTAAGGCGTACCCAAACCGCCGCTTTTGAACATTGGATTCAAAACCTAGAAAATTATATTTGGGTACAAAAAAACGATGATTTCTTTTTGTTGAACAAGGAACAAAAGCCTGATTTTGAATTGTTTAGTCGAAACCTATACCTCCGAAAAGCGGGCGTAAGGCTTGGCCAAATGGCTGGAACAGATTTAATACCCGACCACGAACTTGCCATGAGCAATGCCCTACGCAAAGATGTACCCAGTTTGGAATTAGACAAATCCGAAGCCCTAAAATACCTCCGCCGAGACGATTTTACCCTGCCTAGCCACTGGCAAGCACCCCATAAAATGCCTACCAAAAATTGGTCTATTGTACGCCACCAAGGCCATGCCCTAGGCTTGGTAAAAGTGTTACCCAACCGCATGAACAATTATTACCCAAAAGAAATGAGAATTTTGATGGCTTTGGAATAATCGCCTATGGCAAAGGCCAAATAAGCCTTTGGATTTTAGCTTTTTCAAGAAAAGCACTCTGGTCCCAAGAGGCTTCAAAGGCTAGGTTGAGGCCATTGCAGTCAAAAACGGCAAAATCGCTTCGGCCACCTGCTAGGTCGGGTTTGCTCACGGCAAAAAAATGGGGCTTTGCCTGATATTCATAAAGATAAATAGCGGCTCTTTTGTTGCCCAAAAGTGTAATAAAATCTACGGCACGGCTCAAAAACCGAAAGTCTTTTAGGGGGTCATTGCTCCCACAAACAGTTTCGGTATTAGGCGTTGTTTTTCCTTTTTTCCAAACCACTTTCTGAAAAATAGCTTGTGCAAAAAATAGCCGATAGTCATAGTCGGTAAGCCAATTGTCGCTGATAGAAGCCCCATCGCAGTTCAATACTTGGCGCCTTATTTGGCCATAAGTGAGGGGCAAGGGCAGGGTAGTTTCATAAAAAACATCTTGGTTTTTGTAGCGATACCAACTGATAGAAACGGTATCGAGATTATGGCGATTTTGGGCGTCTATCTTGCGTTTCAGCCAAGCAAAATCTGCGGCGGGGTCTTGGCTTTTGGCACAGGCCAAAGGCACAACCTCTTGTGTTTTGCAGGCATCTAGCAAGAAATTAACACAAAAAATTAGCACAAAAAAACGAAAGAGTGATGTCATGTTTTTTTGTGCTAAGGTACTATAAATGAACTTGAAAATTCAAAAATCCAATCAATTATTTACTAGCCAACGAAAATACGCTGCCTTGGTGGTTTCTTACAACGGCCTTGTAACCAGACTCTACAACGGTTTTGAGTTTTTCTCGGGCCCATTCTTCTTTTTCATAGGCCCCCAATAAAATTCTATACACTTTACCTTTTTCGTTTTCGGTTACTTGCACAAAAATACTCTCTTTGTCGCCCCCTCTTTTGCTTAGTTCACTACAAATATCTTTGAAGGCTTTTAGCGACGACAATGCCGCCAACTGTATCGTATAACCCTTGGGTGTTCGTATTTCGCCTTCGCAATTGTAGGTGTTGTTGGGGCTTAATTTTGCCTCTAGGCTTTGCTCTGTTTTGGGGCTATTGCTTGCAAGTTTTGGCGTTTCTGGTTCTTCTACAAGTTCTTCAATTTTTACTTTTACACTTCCTCTCGACACCATCTCTATTTCCGAAGCCGCCGCCCTTGATAACAAAATGGCCTTGGGGTTAGATTCGGGAAAACGGTCGTTTATTCTCACTACAACCCACTTGCCGTTTTCGAGGTTGGTTACTTTAACCATCGAATGCAAAGGCAATTTTGGGTGGCTGGCCGTTCGCATTTCTGGGTCGTACTGTTCGCCGTGGGCGGTGGTGCTGCCCTGAAACTTATCGGCATAATAACTGGCTGTACCTTCTTGAACAAAAGGTGTTTTGGTTTGAGCAATTCCTTGGGTAACTGTAAATAGCCCCAAGACGGTAAAAAATACTATGGTTTTCATGATAGGGGTTGATAATGGGTTAATAAATCTTGATAAAAACGAATATTTTTGTTCAAGCTATTCGTCTGTAATTGGTGGGCCCCTGTTTTAAATAATTTGTTGTTGTAATGTCTATCATCAAGTATCGTGCCAAATTTTTTTAATGAATTATTTTTTTGCTTAAACAATTAATAATCAATGATTTATAATATTAAAATAAAAAATATTGAGTACTGGACAATTGTATAAAATGTAGCATAACACAGAGATTTGTCTAAGAATATTGCTTTCGCAAAGGTGGTTGGTAAGCCACCAACCACGGAAAATATTTTCGCCTCATCCCAACCCTTCTCTAAAAGGAGAAGGGCTTTTAATTAATACTGTGGAAATTAGGTGTAAAGCAATTCTCCCGAATTGCAATCCCCGCAATTCGGGAGGGGTGTTAATTGCGAATAATGAGTTGAAATTACATTTTTAGCCTCAGAGAGGCGTAATTTTGGTAAAAAATGATGCCTA
>JAYWHL010000095.1:0-4497 GCA_043777715.1 Cytophagaceae bacterium
GGCACCAAATTACAAGAAATTGATTTGGGGGATGGAACAACCATGAACGCCAAAGATGCCAATAGTCCCGTTTCAGAAGAATTTTATTATATCGTCAGCGATAAATGTACCGAATGTATGGGTTTCCACGAAGAACCCCAATGTGCAGCCGTTTGTCCTGTTGATTGTTGCGTACCAGACCCCGACAATGTGGAAGACGAAGAAACCCTTTTAGGAAAAAAGGCTTGGCTTCATGCCGAAGTATAAAATATAACTTTATAAAGATTAAATTGAACCTTTGCAGACTTTTGCAAAGGTTTTTTTATGGATTCTGTGATACAATCTTAACAAAAATGCAAAAACTTAAAAAATAATATTTTACAAATAATTACAAAAAATAGGTTTATTTCATTATTAATATTTCAATAAAAAGCATTTTTTTGAAAAATAATGAAAAAATATTAACCAAAATTTTGATAATTCATATTTTTGATTGAATTTTGAATCGAAATCAAATCTCTGTTTTCAACACTTAAACAAATATAGATATGAAAAAAATTATTACAACCCTCCTAAGTTTGTGTTTAACTGGAATTGCATTCTCACAAGAAAAGACAGAAGAAGTAAAACCAAAACTTACCTTCTCTGGCTATTTAGACACCTACTATTTTGCCAACCTAAATAACCCCGCTTCAAGGAGTAACCTAGGTATTACCAAAGCTGATGGTGATATTATTCCAAGTAACGCCCGTGCCTTTGAACAACGCTCTGGGCAGTTTTCGTTAGGTTTGATTCAAACAAAAATTACACATACAACAAAAACCACAGAAGCAGTTGCAGATTTAGCATTTGGTCCAAATGCAGATTTAGGAAATTATGGAAATATTTTAGGCCCTCTTGGTCTCACTACTTCATTGGCCATCAAACAGTTGTATATTGCCTACAAGCCAACCGACAAATGGACGTTTACGATGGGGCAGTTTGGTACGCACATTGGCTATGAAGTAATTGATGCCCCCGTTAATTACCACTATTCACTATCAAATTTGTTTAACAACGGGCCTTTTTATCATATTGGTGTAAAAGCAAATTATGCAATATCCGACAAAGCCTCTTTAATGGCTGGAATCGTTAATAATATTGATAACTTGAACGATAATAATAAAGCAAAAGGCTTTATCTCACAGATTTTTGTATCTCCAGTTTCGGGTTGGAATGCCTATATCAATTATATATATTCTAACGAAACATCTGCTACTGGCAAAACCCCTGAAGGCAATTATTATTCATTGTTAGACCTCACAACTACTTATCAGATAACTCCCAAATTTATGGTGGGTGTTAATGCAGCTACTGGTACACAAGCTGCCAAAATTGGAACAACCACTGTTAAGGGAAATTGGGGAGGAATTGCGGTTTATAGTAACTACGCCCTTTCTGACGCCTTTAGTTTGGGAGCTAGATACGAAAATTTTGATAACAAAGACGGAGCAAGAGGTTTGTTAGATGCTCAAGGAAATGGAACTTCGGTAAATTCTTTCACAATAACAGGCAACATTACCCTGGGCGAAGGACATTTATTATTGAAGCCCGAACTCAGAATAGATACCTATCCTAAGATTGCTGGTACACTTCAAAAATTTGAAGATGCTGACGGAAAATTCACAAAAAATGCACAAACTACGCTAGGAATGGCGGCCATTTATAAATTTTAATACAAAAACCACAAGAATTGTTTAACCCTAAATTATTTTATCATGCAAAAACCTAATTATTTACCCCTAGGAATTTTACTAATTATTGCCATTGCTGGAGCAATAATGCCCTCGCTTCCAACGACCATCGTTACGGAGGGACTCAATACTGGAGACATGGCTTGGATGTTAGTTTCGTCGGCATTGGTACTGTTAATGACCCCTGGTTTGGCTTACTTTTATGGCGGAATGGTAAACTCAAAAAACGTTATTTCTACGATGTTACAGTCGTTTGTGGGCTTGGGCGTTATTGCAATCCTCTGGGTTGTGGTGGGTTTTAGCCTTTCTTTTGGCGATAGCATTGGTGGTTTTATTGGCGACCCACGCACGTATTTTATGTTCAACCATGTTTTGGACAGCAAACCATGGTCTTTGGCGCCAACAATTCCGTTATTATTGTTTGCGATGTTTCAACTAAAATTTGCAGTAATTACACCTGCTTTAGTTACAGGTTCAATGGCCGAGCGTGTAAATTTTAGAAGCTACGTGTTATTCATGATTTTGTTTAGTTTGTTTGTATATTCCCCCCTAGCCCACATGACATGGCACCCCGAAGGATATTTCTTCAAATTGGGAGTTCTTGATTTTGCCGGTGGAACAGTCGTACACATGAGTGCAGGTTGGGCGGCTTTGGCAGGTGCTTTGTACCTAAGAAGAAGGAAAGCCCACACGGAGGGTAATTTTTTACCTCCTGCCAACATTCCATTTGTATTGCTAGGAACTGGTTTGTTATGGTTTGGTTGGTTTGGATTTAATGCAGGTTCGGCAGTTGGGGCATCTCCTTTGGCGGCCATCGCATTTGCAACCACGAACTTTGCAGCGGCCTCTGCTGGGCTATCATGGATATTGTTTGATGTTGCTCGTGGAAAAAAAGTATCTGCCATGGGCTTTTGTATCGGTGCAGTTGTTGGTTTAGTGGCCATAACCCCTGCCGCAGGATTTGTAACGATTCCCGTTGCCATATTTATTGGTACAATTGCAGGTATTATTTCAAACTACGTGGCACACCTCAAAGCAAAGGGTTCTTTAGACGACACACTCGACGTTTTCCCTTGCCATGGCGTTGGTGGAATGGTTGGTTTGGTGATGACTGGTATTTTTGCAACAAAGTCAATCAATGCGGCAGTAGCCGTTGAGGGCTTGGCGTATGGCGGTTGGGATACTTTCAAAGCACACATCATTGCTTTGGTGGGTGTATCTATTTTTGCCTTTGGCGGTTCTTATTTACTATTGATTATTACAGATAAAATTTTACCATTACGTGTTTCAGAAGAAGACGAAAAACTTGGGCTTGACATTAGCCAACACGATGAATTTTTGGTAGAAGCAAGATAATTTTTGATTTACAAAACCACAAGCATCGCTTGTGGTTTTGTTGTAGTTTAGATTTACCCGACAATGTTGGGTAAATCTTTTTTTAAAATAAATTTATCATTTTTCACAAGGGGAAGATGTGAATCAATTTAAGGAAATGACAGACATTCTTTACTTTTCCCCTCCCACTATTCCATGCAATAATTCTAAACCAACCGAAGAACGAGGTTTAAATCCTACCCAAGTTTTTTCGTTTGAATTTTCTTTCAGTGCCAAGTACTTACCATAATCTTTTTGCTTTAAGTGAATCCCTAAAAATGCAGTTACGAAGTGCTGATTTATGTTATTTATTCGGCGTTCGTTCCAAGAAGGCTCGGCATAACGATAATATTCATCGATATGTAAACCAGGTTTTAAAGAAACTGCTGGTGGTGGATTTGGTGCAACATTATGACGGGCATTCATGTAGGTAAGTAAATATCTATCCGCATTTATTGTTCCTGTATAGATTGCCTTGATTCCTTTTTCATAACCTGAAATATCATCTTGACTACCAGCTATAAAAAAAGTTGGGGTTTTCAATCCCTTCAAACCTTCGGAATCCCATGCTGCACGTTCCATTCCCCAAGGTGCAAATGCTACCACAGCTTTCACTCTTGAGTCTAAAGAGGCTTTGTATTCAGCATTATTGGCAGTACGAACGTCCAAAGCCTTACTTCCACTAGAAAACGAACCAAAACCCTTACTAAAAACCTCGCTATAACCTGCCCCAGCAACATTCAAAACGCCATATCCACCCATCGAATAGCCTATCAAGCCTGTATTATTAGCATCTACCAACCCACTCAAAAAACTTTTGCTTGTTACTTCTCCCAAATCCGACATTTGGTTAAGCACAAAAAGCACATCTTTCGACCGATTTAATAATGTACTAGCAAATGGAGCAGCATCTCTAAAAGTAGATTCGGTATGGTCGATAGCCACAACGATATAACCTTTGGAAGCTAAATTTTCAGTCAAATAAGTTAAAAGATACCTTGAACCAACATAACCATGTGAAACAATTATTAACGGAAATTTACCATCATTCAATTTTGGAATAGCATCTCTGGTGGCTCTTCCTAAAAAAGTGAAGGGACTCAAAGGTCTTTTTAAATCTCCAGCAGTACCCATCACTTCGTCATATTCAATTATTTCTGTTGATTTACCGTCAATATTTGCGGGATACCACACCTCTATTTTGATATTTCTATCATAAAGTGGGTCTATTCCTCCTTTGGTTTTTAAAACATCAACTTGTCCTTTATTCACAAGTTCAAGTGTTCTTACACCAACTTTATATTCACCACGTGGAGATAATTCTGGAGCATCAGGTAGAGCATCGCCATAAACAAAAGGAGGTTCATTGTTTTGAGCAAAAGAAATTTGTTGTGATGAAAAACAACAAATT
>JAYWHL010000096.1:0-12764 GCA_043777715.1 Cytophagaceae bacterium
TATCACGTGTTGGCAGGTAAAGTATTAGCGGGAGACATTGCGACTGGTCAGAAAGAAGTAGGTACTGTTGGTGGACCAAAATTATACACCATTAAAAATGCCAATGGTGTATTTATTAATGGAAGTTCAAAAGTAATTACAACTGATGTAACTGCATCAAATGGTGTTATTCATGTTTTGGATAATGTATTATCAGTCCCTAAAACTACAATTGCAGGCGTTGTTTCTGGTAATAGCGATTTTAGTACGTTGTTAGATCTCGTTAAGAAAGCAGGTTTAGTAGATGCTTTGTCAAGTCCAACAATTGGATATACAGTTTTTGCTCCTACGAACAAAGCATTTGAGGGTGTTGATGCTTCAAAATTAACTGTTGCTCAAATAAAGCAAATTTTGCTATACCATGTTGTTCCTTCAAGGGTATTTTCACCAGAATTAGCCAATGGTGAAGTAACAATGGCAGATGATAATAAAAGTAAAGTTACAATTGACTTAACCAATGGTGCAACTGTAAAAGGCAAGAGTAATACAGTTGCTTCAAAAATTACAACTGCTAATATTTTAGCAACAAACGGAGTAATTCACGTAATTGATAGAGTGTTGTTACCGTAAAACATTATAACGGTCTGAAAATATTTCTGTAAAATCCTGAATTTTTTGATTCAGGATTTTTCCAGTTTTTAGTAAATTAGGGTAGTTTCAATAACAAACAATACGAACATCAGATAACAAACATCGAAAATCCAATAACCATGTTTTCAACTCCATACCGCTACCTTTTTATTATATGCTTAGCCGCTTATTCTTTGCTGAATACATGGTCGGTGGAGATATTTGAGCATTACCCCATTGAGGTAAGCTACTTGGAATTATTCGGTATTTTCTTGGTACTGACTTTTGGGATTTGGGAAGGTAATAGGTTGTTGGACAATTACTTACAACAACAAAAAGAACAAAATCTGTGGACTCGTATCATTAAAATGTTTGCAGGGAGCATCGTCATTACTATAATCATAACTTTGATGGTTGGGCTATTGGCAGCTTATTGCATTATGTCTTTCAATATTTCTACGTTGTTACTACCGATGAAACTATTGATGATGTTTGCTTTCAGAATCAACTTGTTTATGAATGTTTTGAATGTAATTTATTGGTATGTTAATCAGTTAGAAAAAACGCAATTAGAAGCCGAAAAATTCAAAAAAATAAGTACCCAAGCCCAATTACAAGCCGTTAGAAATCAGGTAAATCCCCATTTTCTGTTCAATAATTTGAGTGTTTTGACTGCCCTAATTCCCTTAGATACCAACGCCTCAATTGAGTTTGTGAGGCAGTTTTCAAAAGTTTATCGCTATGTGCTAAAAAGCCATGAGAAAGAAATTGTAGAACTGAATGACGAGATGGAGTTTATTGATTCATATTTGTACTTATTGAAAAAACGTTTCGGAGAAAGCCTGCAAGCAACAATCGAAGTTGATGAAAATGTGCGTCAGTATTATATTGTGCCAATGGCGATGCAAATGTTAGTTGAAAATGCCGTGAAGCACAATATTGTCTCCAAAAATAAGCCTCTTCATATTAGAATTTACTTAGAAAACGATCAATCGCTTATTGTGCAAAACAACTTGCAACGCAAAAATGTTGAAGAGGTAGATTCGACTCAACACGGGCTTTCAAATATTATGCAACGCTACCTTTTCTTGGGATATAAAACGCTTGATATTGAGGAGTCCAAGGAATTTTTTACGGTAAAATTACCCATTATTAAACTTAAAGATGAACAGAACATGGTAAAAAGCGAACGGTCGAAGGTAAGTGGTGAAGTAGTGCGTTTAAGTACTTAGATAAAATTAGCTTGCACTGATAATATCGTAATTGTTTGTAATTCAAGCCTATAGCGAATGTCGGCCAGTACAGCTAATTGCCAATAGCTACTTATGATGTTGTTAATACCTAAATTATGTTATCTGAAATCTGTCCTCTTCAACACATGAACGTATTAATCTTAGAAGACGAAATCCTCTCTGCCCAACGTGCCAAAACGCTCTTGTATGAACACGACCCTACGATTACGGTAGTAGAAACCATTGATTCGGTAGAAGATGCCACAGAATGGCTTGGAAAAAATCCCGAACCTGATTTGATGTTGGTGGACATTCACTTGTCGGACGGATTGAGCTTTGATTTGTTCAAGAAAATCCAAATAAAAAGCCCCGTAATTTTTACAACTGCCTACGACCAATACGCCATTCAAGCCTTCAAAATGAACAGCATTGATTATTTGTTGAAGCCTTTGGATAAAACGGAATTAGGTTTTGCTTTGAGTAAATTTAAGGCACTCACACAAGAGCGAAAAAATATTCTAACTACTGATATTCAACGTATTGTGCAATCTTTTCAAGGGTCAAATAAGAAATTTAAGAATCGTTTTTTGGTAAAATTTGGTGATAATATTCAGTTTAAAAATACCGATGAAATTGCTTACTTTTTTGCCGATGACAAAATAACGTACTTAGTTTCCAATGAAGGCAGAAGGTTCATCGTGGATTATAAATTAGAACAGTTAGAAGAAGTCCTCGACCCTGATTTTTTTTTCCGACTCAATCGTAAATTTGTTATCAGAATCAATGCTATTCAGAAAGTTAAGGCATTTATAAACAGTCGTTTACAAATATTTTTAAAACCCAATTTTGAACAAGATATTTACCTAAGTAAGGACAAAACGAGCGAATTTAAGTCTTGGCTTGACCAGTGATTTTTGGTAAATGGTAAACAAGAGAAATACTTAATCTTGCCCTGTTTCATCACATACCATTTATTGCTTACTTTGTCCCGTTTACCTTTCACCCAATACCGAAAAATTAACCATGAAACCAATAATTACCCTTATCCTCTGCATCATTACCCTCAATACTTTTGCCCAAAAACAAAATGATGACGTACTTTATCTAAAAAATGGTTCAATTTATAGAGGAAAAATTGTTGAAAGAAATGAGCAAATCATTAAATTAGAAACTTACGAAAAGAATATTTTTGCAGTACAAATGATTGATATTCAATCTATTAAATTAGAAGAAAGCCTAAAGAAACCAGTAATTCAGTACAAAGAAAAAGGATACGTTCACTACACAGAATTGGGCCCCTTGGCGGGTAGCAATCGGGCTTCAAATGGTGTAACAACCTCGGCGTTTTCGTTTCAAACTGTCAATGGATATAAGTTTAATCAATATCTTTTTGCGGGAATAGGAGTGGGGGCAGATTTATATGCTGTGCAAACATTCGTGCCTATTGTACTAAGTGTGAAAGGGGATTTCACGAAAAAAGGCAACAAAATTCCTTTCTATTTTGTGGAGGGTGGATACAGCCTTAATGCCACCTCCAACGATGTTGATGGCATCAAATATCAAGGAGGAAATACTTTTGCGGCAGGTTTGGGATTAAAGATTTTATTCAATGAAAACACGGGTTTTGTGATTGGGGCGGGCTATCGTTTTCAACGGTCTGAATTAGTGGAAAAAACCAAAACTTCGATTGAAGATTTCAACAGGCTGACGCTACGGATTGGTTTTTCATTTTAATGGGCTATCATTTCTATTTTTTATTTAGTTGGTAATAGTCGTGCCATGCTTCAAAAGCGTGGCACGACTATTTTACGGCCTAAGCCAAAAGCAATTTATACTTGCCCCTTATATTTTGGGTCAAAATCTATCATCCATTCTATTCCGTATTTATCTCTAAACATTCCAAAATACGAACCCCAAGGGCTGTCCATAATTGGCATTTCGACTTTTCCGTCTGCCGAAAGTCCGATAAATAAAGCATCGGCTTCTTCTTTGCTTTCTGCACTAATCGAAATCTTACTTCGGGTTTCTTCTTCGTTATGCTTGCCTAGGGCTTCGGGGGTGTCGCTTGCCATCAATAGGCTATGTTTGCCAATGGGCAATGCAATGTGCATAATTCTGTTGGCCTCACTTTCTGAAATAGGTTCTTCTGGGCCTATAAAATCTTTGAAACGAGATACCATGGCGAACTCTCCGCCAAAAACTGATTTGTAGAATGTAAATGCTTCTTCGGCGTTGCCATTGAAATGAAGGTAAGGGTTGATTGATGCCATTTTTTTTGATTGTTTATTTGTTGTTTAGAGAATTTAATGGGTTATCGTAGTTCAAAAACCTTGACCTAGAAAAAAATAACCTATTTTTACCTTAAAACTAAAAAACAATCCAACAGATTCTATCTCTAATATGATAAAAAAAATCACTTTCTTCGTTGCCTCCCTTTTTATTGTTGGTTTTTCTTGTAGCAAAGACGAACCCACCAATTCTGTTCCTAGTCCAAGCTATCCAACGGGCAATATCATCAAAAATCCAGCATCAATTGGTACCGTTGGCGATACTTCCGATGTTCAAACCATAGCCAAAAGCGGAGTGTTGTTGGCAGGAGGCAGCACCGATGTTGATGAAGCCATGCAGTGGCTAAACGCCCAAGCCAACAAAGGCGATGTAGTGATAATAAGAGCCAGTGGTTCAGTGGGTTATAATCAATATTTGTATGATTTTGGTGGGGTAAATTCCGTAGAAACCCTATTGATAGATACTAAAATACTGGCCAATAATCCCCAAGTTGCCAACAGAATAAAACAAGCCGAGGTACTGTTTATTGCAGGAGGAGACCAAGCCAATTACGTAAATTTTTGGAAAGGGACGTTGGTAGAAGAGGCCATAAATTATTTGATAAATACCAAAAAAGTAACGGTTGGTGGCACAAGTGCTGGCTGTGCGATACTGGGAGATGTTATTTTTGATGCCCTCAACGGTACGATAACATCGGCAGAGGCTTTGCAGAATCCTTATCACTCAAAATTGAGTATTCAAAAAGGAGAATTTATCAAGATTCCATTCCTGAAAAACACCATTACAGATACCCACTACAACAACCCCGACCGCAAAGGCAGACACCTGACTTTTATGGCAAGAATGGCCAAAGAAAATAACATTGCCCAAGGCATTGGCATAGAAGAAAAAACCGCCGTAGCCATCAACGACAAAGGTTTTGCCATGGTTTTTGGTTTTGGGAATGCCCATTTTTTGATAAATACCCTTTTGCCCGAACGCTGTGCGGCCAATCAGGCACTGTCTTGGAATAATAACCAAAAGGCGGTTTTGGCCTATACCATCATGGGGTCAGGTACGGGCAATGGAACTTTTGATTTGAATACTTGGAAAGGAATATCGGGCGGAACGGTATCTTATTTTTATGCTGAAAGTGGCGTTTTTTATCAGAAATAACAAAACTACAAACCATTTAATGCGGCTTGGGCTTTGTTGTCTATCGAGTTTTTGTATTCATGTTTGGGATAATTAAGGGCTTTTTGAAAATAGATTTTTGCCTTATCTCGTTGATTTTTAGCAAGATAGATATAACCCAATTGTAAGGAAGCCCCCGCTCCAAAATACCATTTTTCGGTTTCAGACTGCCCAATGGCTTTTTCATAAAGTACAATGGCCTTGGCGGTTTCTTGTGTTTTTTGTAGGATTCTCCCTTTTCTATAATTAAATTCAGCTTGGTCTTTTTGGCTTAATGTTTCTTCTTTTAGGCCATTGAGATGCTCCAGGGCTAGGCCATAAAAACCGCCATCAAAAGCCATTCTCGATTTCATGATTTCTGCATTGGGTCGCCAAGTTTGATAGTTTTTGGCAAATTTTTGAGCTACTTTATCTTGTTCTATCAACTCGCTTCCTACGGTCAATATCTTATTAATCAAGGTTTTATGACTTTCTCCTTCGCCCATTAACCAATAACAAAGATACATTTTGTAATAGGAATCTTTAATAAAATTGAGTCCCTTACTTTGGGTTAAATACTGTTGGTATTGTTTGATGGCTTCTTGATACTGCCCCTTTTGAATAAGTACCTCGCCCCGCAAATAAGAAAACGAAGGAGGCATTAAATAAGTAGCTCCCCTCGGGTGATTCTGAAGAAAAACCCATGCTTGGTCGCTTTGGTTGTTTTTGATAAGCATAGAAGCCCCAAACAAATGGAGCATCAGGTTGTCGGGGTGGCTGCGTACATATTTTTTCAAGGCTTCCAAATCGCCTTCGGTCATGCCTATAATATAGCTACGGGTCAGAAAATCAATCAGTTGAGATTCGTCATTAAAAATACTATCTTTTTTTATTACTTCTTGTAGTTCGGCAAATCCTTGTTTAAGATCGCCTTTTAGCCCCAAAATTTTGGTTACCCACAGATAACTTTGAGGCGTTGAACCAATAAGAATATGCAGCAACCCAAGCGATTTTTTATTGGGCAAAAAAGCAGGAAATTTTTTGGTGTTTTCTTCCAACAATCGATACGCTTTTATTACTTCCCACGCTCCTGCAACCTCATGGCCAAACTTAATTTTGATAAATGCCCAATGTATTCTGATTTCGGCTTGGATAAACAATCGATACGGCGACTGGGCGTTGAGGTCGTCAATCAAATCCAGCCTTGTATCTTCCTGATTTACAGCAGTTTTGTAATAATTTTGGTCTTCGGTAATGAGGAGGTAGTTTAAATCTGCATAATTTTCGAGGTAGATTTTGATGCCTTGGGCTTCTTTTTCAGCCAAAATTTCTTTTTTCCCAGTTTCTAATTTTAGTTTTTGAAGGTCTGAATAGGCTTTTTCAAGATTAGGAGTCCAAACAAAATCATTGTTTTGAGCTTTGGAGCAATTACCCCAAATACAGATAAATACGATTAAAAACAGTTTTTGTTTAGACATTTAGGAGTTGATGATAGCCGTTAAGCGTCTGATTTTTTTGGAGTTACCACCAGCAAAGCCTCCAAACTGATGTTGTCGCCTTTGATGTGGTGGTCGGCTTGGGTATAAAACGGTAAGCGTTGTTGGTATTTTTCTTTAAGATTTTTCAGGAGTTGAGGGTCGTTTGTGTTGTAATGTGGGCGGTCTTGTTTTTTAGAATTAACGATTCGCTCGGCGATAATTTCGGGTTTTACATCTAAAAAAATACTCATGCCACGGTCTTTGATGAGGGTCATGTTTTCAAAAAAGCACGGCACACCTCCCCCCGTTGATACCACCAAACGATTATTGGGCGGTAGGGTTTTAAGGACTTTCCGTTCCAATTTTCTAAAATAATCTTCGCCCTTTTCTTCAAAAATCTCAACGATGGTCATTTGTTCTAGCTCTTCGATAACTTTATCCATATCAAAAAAATGATAGTCCAAGGCTTTTGCTAAACTCCTGCCCAATGTACTTTTACCCGAAGAAGGCATTCCAATCAAAAAAATATTTTTCATACGGTTTAGATAGTTATCCAATATTTGGTCAATGCGTTTTTTTGTCCCAAAAGCCCGATTTGATAACGACCTTTTGGCAAGCATTCTGTCAGAACAAATGCCTTAAAACCTGCTCTATAATAGTTTAGAGAGGTTAAAAAGCCTTTTTTGCTGTTTTTGTGTTGTTGCAAAGCGAAATAATAACGGTCAGTATTCAATTGTAAAAACAATTGCTTGGCCTTGCCAATATCGTTGTTCTCTATTGTAAAATACTTGCGTTCAAACTGCCCCGAAGCATCTTTTTCGTAGGTCTTAAAGGTTTGTATATCCAATACAATACTCGAATCTAGGCTTGTGATTTTGGGTAATATTTCTAAAGTATTAAACTCGCAAACTCCCTGACTATCAGCTTTTTGCACTACGGTTTTGATGTTATTATTAAACGAAATTGGATAATTCAAAAACACTTGATGTTGTTGCCAATTGAGGGCATCGGCCTGTAAATTGGCCTTTCGGTTGGCCAACTCACTCACATTCTGAAAATAACTCAGCCCACTAAAAACAATCCCAAAACCAATAAACAACACCATTAAGCCCCTCTCAAACTGGAGAGGGGTTTGGGGAGAGGCCGCCATTAAGCCCCTCTTCAATAAAATCAAATAGCCCAAACATAGCATCAAAGGCGAGTAATGCTCGTATCGGGGAGAAACGATGTTTTCGATGCCTGCCCAACTTCTTGATAAACTGACTAAGGCGGCCGTAATACTCACAAACAAATAAAGTCCTATCACTTGAAATGAGAAATAATCAAGCGGTTTTGTGTTGATTTTGTAAATAATACCGAAAACATAAATACTAATTCCGACAAATAAGCCTCCGCCAAACAAAACGCTGAATATGATTTTTGAAGTAAAAATGGCCATGATACTTCCCCAGAAAGCAAAAAAACCTGACAATAATTGTAGGGGCTTGGCCAAACTTTGAGCAATATTAGAATTTTGGCCTTTCTCGAATCCATAAAAGTAAAGCGTTGCTACCAAACACAAAACTAAGGCCCAAAGGGCGGCCTGTTGCCAGTTTTTTTGTAGAAACAGCAAAACCAAGGACATTACAAACACAAACAAACCATTGCCGTGCGTAAACGTGGCAACAACAGCAAAAATCACGGCCAAGGCGTATTTTTTTTGATATAAAAGCCTGATAATAAGGCAGTACCAAAACACAATGAGCGATTGTTGGAGGATAGAAAGCGACCAAGTGAGGTTATCGTAGTATTGGGCTTGGAACAAAATAAGCGGCACTGGCAAAAAAAACCAAGGCGACAATCGGGAAAATCTGAACATTTTCCACAAAAACCAGCCTACCATCAGCCAAGCCAAAGTACCCAAGCCAATGAGCGTTCGCCAGTTGATATGGCCTTCTATCAGATAGTCTAAATAGGCCAGTAGTCTTGGGAAAATAATGCGGTGTTCGTTGTGTTGTTGAAAAAACAACTTAAATTTTTCTGTAAAAAAGGGCGTTTCTTGACTCCAAACAATGGTTTTGAACAAATGAAAATCGTCTGCAAAAAACAAATCGACTGCAAAACGATTAACTACCCAAACGTATATCAGCACAGGCAAAAACAACAAAACATAACTACCGAAAGTAGAAATGTTTTGCTGTTTTTTATCGCTAAATTTTAAGTAAGGTTTCAATAGCTTGGCTTGAGTATTTGATACATTTGATAAAATATGATGTAATACAGAAATCGGTCTTCATGCGTGCGAGTGAAGGGTTGAAAAGCCCGTAGGGCTGTTATTTTGGTAGAAAAATGCCAAACATACACCTCCAAAGTCCCATCGGAGCGGCATTTAATCCAAAATATCGCCCTGATGGGGCTTTGGAACGTTACAGGCATCATTTTTTACCAAATTTACGCCTCTCTGAGGCTAAAAATGCAATTTCAACCCATTATTCGCATTCGTAGAATATTGCTTTTGCAAAGGTTTTTTTTGGTAAGCCACCAAACTCGAAAACCCAGAGCCTAAAGCCTACTGCTTAAAGCCGACCGCCTACTCCCTAAAGCCGACCGCCTAAAGCCTACTGCCTAAAGCCTACTGCCTATTTCAATAGCTCTAGTACTTCCTCTTTGCTCGGAATATCGTTGTAATGCCATTTGCCTTTCACGATTCCGTCTTTCAATAACCAAACACCAGGATTAGACCTACAAATGGTTTTTAATACCTTAGTATCAGAAAAATAAAAAGGTAAAGTTAGTTTAGATTTTTGGATAAAGGCTTGGTATTCAGCCTCTGACGTAGAAGTTAGTACCCAGTTGGCAATACCCGAACCCACCATGCTTTGAGCCAAGGTTTTAAGACCTTCAACGGCATTTGGGCTTGCTTTAGCCACATCGCCAATGATAAAAAATAATTTGCTACCCACAAAGGTTTCTTCTGTAAAATCGCCCTGATTGTTCCAAACGGCATAATCCGTGATTTTTGGTTTGGCGTCTTCGTTCATCAAAATCATCTCTTTGTATTTGTAGGTGGTATCGGTTGGGTATTTTTCAAATTCAAAAGTTTTACCGTCTTTTTCTACGATATATTTAAACTGCAAAGGGGCAGAGGGTTTGCGATTGGCCACAATGCTATCGCCCACTTTATAGGCCAAACCATCAAAAAACGGCAAGTGCATATAGGCATAAATACCTGCCCCAAACGTTAGAACCGAAACAATGGCCACTAGCAAAAGGGAGTCTTTGTTTACGAAAACTTTGATTTGAGAATATATAATTACAAGCATTACCAACAAGAAAATATCTTTCCAAAACGATGTCCAAGGGGCTAGTTTGATGGTTTCGCCAAAACAACCACAGTCGGTAACTTTGTTGTAATAGGCCGAATAAAAAGTTAAAAAAGCAAAGAAAACACACAAGGCAATGAGGGCGATGGTAGTTTGTTTCATTTTGAATTGAAGCAACAAGGCCGCTCCTAAAATAACCTCCAAGGCACAAAGAAAAATGGCAAAGTAGAGCGAAAAAGGCACTAGGGCGTGCCAAAAACCCGCCATAAAAGAAAAATCCTGAGAAAAAACATCAAAATATTCTTCTAATTTGATTTTTGTACCCACGGGGTCATTGATTTTTATAGCACCAGAAAAAACAAAAATTGCCCCAGTGATAAGTCGGGCGATATGAGCGATTACTTTCATTGTATGTTAATTTTTTTAATTATAGAAACACAAAAATAAGGTTTCTTGGGCAATGTTCTGAAACTTTAACGAATCATTAACGATGATTCTTAGCTTTGGTGGCACATTTAGCGATTTACTTGAAGCCGAGTGTCGTTTGGCTGACTTTTGGCTACCCAAATAGTTCTTATCTTTGCATAAAATCTTGATTCAACAACATGAAACTCTTTTACAGGCAAGTGGGTACAACAGGCCAGCCGCTTATTATTTTACATGGCCTTTTTGGTACTTGCGACAATTGGCTAAGTATTGGCAAGGTGCTATCGTCTGATTATCAGGTGTTTATGCTCGATACCCGCAACCACGGCCAAAGTCCACATTCAGCTATTTTTGATTATCAATCCATGGCCGCCGATGTTATGGAGTTTATCACCGACCATAATATTGAGCAAGCCATACTGATAGGGCATTCGATGGGAGGGAAGGTAATGATGCAATTTGCTATGGACTATCCCGATGCTTTTAGTAAATTAGTAGTGGTTGATATTGCTCCAAAATTTTATCCTGTTCATCATGCCATGATTTTGCAAGGCTTAAATAGCCTTGATTTACAGAACCTAAAAAGCCGCCAAGAAGCTAACGGCCATCTGGCAAGATTTGAAGAAAACGAAGGCGTAAGGCAATTTTTGCTTAAAAATTTATACAGAAACACGGCCACGGGGGCTTTTTCGTGGCGGATAAATCTGCCCGTTATTACCCAAAATATCAGCATCATCGGCGACGAACCTACCAACGTTCATGCCATAAACAAACCCACAATTTTTATAAAAGGGGCGGATTCGCCTTATATTTTATCAGAAGACGAACGGCCCATTTTAGAAATTTTTAGCAATGCCGAGTTTATAAGCATCGAAGGTGCAGGGCATTGGGTACAAGCCGACCAACCCGAAGTTTTTGTAAAAACCCTCAAAGCATTTATTGCTTAAAATTAACTGAATTTATTTCTAAAATACTCGACTGATTTTCAGGTCGATAGCCAACAATCGACTAATAAAAGTAATCCTTCAATTTCGGTATTTTCTTGCATTATCCATAGAATTTAGGCATATTGTAAAAGTTTTATTTATACGAACTTGTTTATAGTTATTGCTTTACATCAAAACCCAAAGTATAAACAGCTTCAACACTTCAATTCATGAACTATATTATTAAAGAAGAAGGCGGTTTTAGGTACATCGACGAAGGCCAAGGCCAAACGCTATTATTGCTACATGGCTTGTTTGGGGCTTTGAGCAATTGGGCAGATGTTATAGAAGAATTTCGGCAAGATTATAGAATAGTGATACCCATTATGCCGCTTTATGAAATGCCCGCCAAAGAGGCTGGTATTGAGAGCCTTACGGATATTATCGAAAAATTTGTAGTACTTAAAAACCTAAGCAATCTAACCTTGCTAGGCAACTCGCTGGGTGGCCATGTGGCTTTGGCCTATACGCTTAGGCAGCAACAAAATGTAAAAAAATTGGTTCTTACAGGTAGTTCTGGCCTCTTTGAAAATCAAATGGGGGGGTCGTATCCCAAGCGAGGAAGCTATGAATATGTGGCCGATCGAGTGGCTTACACTTTTTATGACCCCAAAGTGGCAACTAAAGAGCTAATAGACGAAGTTTTTGACATTACCACCAATAGCCAAAAGGCATTGAACACGGTTTATATTGCACGGTCGGCACAACGAAACAATATGGCTGATAGTTTGGGGCAAATAACTGTACCAACTTGCTTGATTTGGGGCCTAAACGACACCATAACACCTCCCTCGGTGGCTCACGATTTTAATAGATTGATGCCCAATTCCGAACTTTGGTTTATCGACCACTGCGGCCATGCCCCCATGATGGAACAACCACTAGAATTTAATAGAATTGTGCATCAATTTTTGAAGAAATAAATAGGAACATTCAATTGTCCATTCTCGATTTTATAAAATGATAGCAAGCCAACTCGTCAATCATAGTTTGCCTACTTTAAGGCCACAAGACACCGTGGCTTTGGCCATTGATTGCATGGAAGAATTTAGAATTGGGCAACTGGCACTGGTAGAACATAATGTTTATCAAGGGATTATCTCCGAAAATACCCTCCTAGACATACCCAACGACCAACTGCCCCTCAATGGCATTTTGTCTAATTATCAACAAACGTATTGTTTTGAAAACCAGCACATTCTTGAGTGTGTTAGCCTAGCCCAAAAACATCAGCTAGAAGTAGTTCCCGTACTAGACGAAGGCTTGCAATACTTAGGGACTATTGCCACA
>JAYWHL010000097.1:0-4495 GCA_043777715.1 Cytophagaceae bacterium
AAGGAAAGCGTTTTTTAGAGGATAAAATATAAAGATTAGCCTTTCAAAACTTCTGCGGCTGCGGCGTCTTCTTTTTCTTTTAATGCCAAAGATGCTGCCTCTACTTTACCATTTACAAAGTCCTGATATTCAGAATCGTGTGCAAAAGGGCGTTTGCCAAGCAAAGTAACCAAATCGCTTTGGAACAAGACCTCTTTGTCAAGCAATTGCTGTGCAACAGCCTCTAACGATTCTTTTTTGTCAAGCAAAAGTTGCCTTGTTCTTACATAAGCCTCGGCAATCAGTTTTCTAACTTCCTCGTCTATTTCTCTCGCTGTTTCCTCTGAGTAGGGTTTATTAAAATTATATTCCCCACCCTTTGAATCATAAAACGAAATATTTCCTAGTTTTTCGTTCAAACCATATACCGTAACCATGCTATAAGCCAACTTGGTAATACGCTCTAAATCGCTCAAAGCCCCTGTCGAAATTTTTCCAAAAATAATATCTTCTGCTGCTCTACCGCCTAGGGTTACGCACATTTCGTCCATTAATTGTTCAGTTCTATACAGGTATTGCTCTTTTGGTAAATACTGGGCATAACCCAAGGCTGCGATACCTCTTGGCACTATCGTAACTTTAACCAGAGGTTCGGCAAATTCCAAAAACCAACCCGCCACGGCATGACCCGCTTCGTGGTAGGCCACAATTTTTTTCTCAACTGGCGAAATCAGTTTGTTTTTCTTTTCAAGTCCGCCAATCACTCTATCCATCGCTTCTTGAAAATCCTTCATATCAACAGCCGTTTTGTTACGTCTGGCGGCAATCAGTGCAGCTTCGTTACAAACATTTGCAATTTCTGCTCCTGCAAAACCTGGTGTTTGAGCGGCCAATTCCTTAGCTTCAACATCAGCAGCCAATTTTATTGGTTTTAGGTGAACCTTAAAAATAGCCTCTCTTCCTATAATATCGGGTTTATCAATTGATATTTGTCTATCAAAACGACCTGGCCTTAACAACGCCGAATCCAAAACATCAGGGCGGTTGGTGGCTGCCAAAATAATAATACCAGAGTCTGTGGCAAAGCCGTCCATTTCTACCAAAAGTGAATTAAGTGTATTCTCTCGCTCATCGTTTGCTCCCTGCATTGCTCCTCTGCCACCACGTGAGCGACCAACGGCATCTATTTCGTCAATAAAAATAATACATGGTGCTTTTTCTTTGGCTTGTTTAAACAAATCTCTAACCCTTGCCGCACCAACGCCCACAAACATTTCTACAAAATCAGAACCCGACAAAGAGAAAAACGGAACTCCTGCTTCGCCAGCTACTGCCTTAGCCAAAAGCGTTTTTCCTGTACCTGGAGGGCCAACTAGCAACGCTCCTTTCGGGATTTTACCTCCTAAATCAGTGAATTTTTTGGGTTGTTTCAAAAACTCAACTATTTCTTGAATCTCTTCTTTGGCTTCGTCCAATCCTGCAACGTCATTAAAAGTTATCTTTACTTGGGCGTCACCATCAAACAAAGTAGCCTTTGAACGACCGATGTTAAACAATGCACCTCCTGGACCACCTCCGCCAGTCATTCTGTTCATAATAAAATAAAGCCCTACCATCATCAAAATAATAAGCCCCCAACCACTCAATAAATTCATCAGCGGAGACTCCTGTGGCACTTTATAGCCTACTTTTCGTCCGTTGGTTTTACTTTTTTCTAATTCATTAAATCGCTTGATAAATTCTTCTTTCGATTCAATATTAAACTTAAACTGTGCTGGGGCATCTTTCATCATAGACCTTTCTCTTTGCAACCCTTTATATTCTGGTTCAGAAAGTGCCTGTTCGGTTAGCCAAACTTCAACGGTGTTATCAACAATGGCTATTTTTTCTATTTTGTTTTCCTCGTATAATTCCTTAAATCTCAACTCTTGGATTTCGCTTACCACGGTTGTTCTTGATAAAATCATAACGGCAAAAATTGTCAAGATTAAACCAATCACTATCCAGCCTTGATACCCTCCGTTGTTATTTTGGCGTTTTGGTTTTTTAGGTGCTGTACTTGGGCTACCTGTATTGTTTTGTGTTTCAGACATATTATGTTTTTTTTATACAAACGCTATTCGCTATTGCTTTGTTTCTTAAAATTTGCTAATTGTTGTAATGGTTTTATTGAAGGATAAAAGGCCAAAATATTAGCAAAGTGTTAGAAAGCATCTTCAAATTCAGTAAATTCGGCATCGCCCCAAAGTTCTTCTAACTGATAAAAATCTCTTTTATCTTTCTTAAATATATGAGCCACCACATCTACATAATCTAACAAAAGCCATTCTTTAGCTTCTCGGCCTTCTCTGTGCCAAGGATTAATTCCCGTTGCTTTATGGATTTCGTTTTCAATAGAGTCGGCAATGGCGTCTAACTGGTTTTCGGTATTTCCCGAACACACCACAAAAAAATCACAAACGGCGGTTTTGATAGACCTCATGTCCATCAGCACTACATCTATTCCTTTTATTTCTTGCATTCCATGCACTACCAACTGGGCAATTTGTTCAGAACTGAACTCCTCCATTTTTTCTCTTTTCTTCTTTACTTTTTTCTCCATTCTAATTTTATATTTAATAATTTTGTTCGCCTATATTTGTTTCATAAATGTCTAAAACCGTTGATATGTTTGAACATCTTGATACAAAGACTATTTTTATTGGTAAAAATACACAATTCCTAGCAACTTGTCATTCAACTAACGACTTTGCGATGCAAATGATTCAAAAACAATACGTTTTTGATGGAACGGTAATCATAACTAACAACCAAACCAAGGGCCGTGGCCAGAGAGGAAATGACTGGGAAGCCGAGGCTGGCCAGAACCTTACACTTTCTATTATTTTACAGCCCAAGTTTTTGAACATACCCGAACAATTTAATCTAAATATTGCTATTTCGTTGGGCGTTATCAATTTTTTAGCCCTTTATATCGACGAAGGATTAAGCATAAAATGGCCAAACGATTTGTATTTCAAGAATCAAAAAATTGGAGGAATCTTAATCGAAAATACCGTTCAGGGACAATTCATAAATTATTCCATTATTGGTATTGGCCTAAATATCAATCAGTTATATTTCAAAAATGAACGAGCAACCTCTATTCGTAAAATAAACCAACAGCCTTTTTTGTATGATTTACAAGAAATGTATGTGGCTCTGATTCAAAAAATAGAATCCTATTATTTAAAACTCAAACAAAATCAGTTTATTTTTTTGAAAGACGAGTATTTACAAAAACTCTACCTCATCAACCAAGAACACCGTTTTGAACGAAATGAACAGGACTTTGTTGGTAAAATAATTGGTGTAAACGAAAAGGGTAAACTAAGTGTAGAAATAGATGGCGATATTGTAGATTTTAACTTAAAAGAAATAACCTATTTATGAATACAGCTATCAAAAAACCATTGTACGCCATAACAGGGGGTATTGGGGTAGGCAAAAGCATGATAGCTCGGATTTTTGAAAAAATGGGTATTCCCGTATATTACGCCGACCAACGAGCCAAATATTTGATAAATACTGACCCAGAAATACGTGAAAAAATTATCGACCTCCTCGGCCAAGCGTCCTATACGCCAAAAGGCTATCAAAATGGCTGGGTTTCGGAGCAAATTTTCAAGGATAAATCCCTATTACGCCAACTAAATGAAATTGTCCACCCAAAAGTAAGAGAAGATACAGTTACTTGGGTATCGAAACAGCAAAATGTACCTTTTTTACTATATGAGGCCGCTTTAATGAAGGAAAAAGACCCAAGATTTTCTAAAATAATATTAGTTACCAGCCCCAAAGATTTAAGAATAAAACGGATTAAAGCCAGAGACCCACAAAGGAGTTTAGAACAAATTTTAGGCATTATGGCCTCACAAAACAGTGAGGAAGAATGGAAAAAATTAGCTGATTTTGTGATAATTAATGATGAGAAATCGCTTTTGATTCCTCAAATAATGAAGTTTTTTGAAGGAGTAGCTGGGTAATTTCCAAGTGTTTATAACAAAAAAAGATGGACAACTCTTTTTAAAGAATTGTCCATCTTAAAAACCAAAAGTGTTATCAAAAATTTATTTTACCAAATATTGGACAGCCCCTACGCCGATACCGCCCTTTGGGTTCATTCCTTGAAGATTAACTTTGATGGTCGTTTTTTCGTCCGAATTATAAAAACTTAATGACGTTTTTCCACTCTCGCCAACAGTTATGTAGGGATTCCAATAGATTGTTGAACGAAAATCGGGCAAAGCGTTGGCTCTTTTGGGGGTAGTGTAGCGAGGTACATAAAACTCTTTTACTACGGCAAAGCCCTTAATGTAGCCATTTTTGCCTTCATCTCCATCATTCGTGATTTGTTTTGTTCGCTTAGTTAAAAGATTCAAAACGCCATTAGCTCCCCTAGAACCAAACAATGACGTTGATGCCCCCTTTAACAAATCAATAGCTTCAACATCGTTTAGGTTAAGCCCTCCCCAGT